>JBKGUS010000212.1:0-4812 GCA_046462295.1 Thermoleophilaceae bacterium
GTCTCGGCGAGTCGGTCGAGCTGGCCTACGTCGACCAGTCGCGCGACGCGCTCGATGCCGAGAAGACCGTCTGGGAGGAGATCTCGGACGGCTACGACCAGATCAAGGTGGGCGAGCGCGAGATGAACTCACGCGCGTACGCGGCTGGGTTCAACTTCAAGGGGTCGGACCAGCAGCGCAAGGTCGGCGCGCTGTCGGGCGGCGAGCGCAACCGCGTGCACCTCGCCAAGCTGCTTCGCCGCGGCGGCAACCTGCTGCTGCTCGACGAGCCGACCAACGACCTGGACGTCGACACCCTGCGCGCGCTCGAGGAGGCTCTGCTCTCGTTCGCCGGCTGCGCCGTGATCATCTCGCACGACCGCTGGTTCCTCGATCGCGTGGCCACGCACGTGCTGGCGTTCGAGGGCGACTCGCAGGCGGTCTGGTACGAGGGCAACTTCGAGGCGTACGAGGAGCATCGCCGGGAAAGGTTGGGTGCGGAGGCCGACCGGCCTCACCGGATCAGCTACAAGAGGTTGACGAGGACGTGAGCATCGAAATCGACGCCCCGGTCGAGCACCGCTACGACGAGGTGCTGACCGACGACGCGCTGGCGCTCGTCGGCCGGCTGCACGACGAGCTGGACGGCACGCGACGCTCCCTGCTGGCGGCACGGGAGGAGCGCCAGGCGGAGCTGGATTCCGGCGGCACCCTCGGCTTCGTACAGGCGCCCGAGGACTTCACCGCGGCGCACGTTCCGGACGCGCTCCAGGACCGGCGCGTCGAGATCACGGGCCCGGCATCGCGAAAGATGGTCATCAACGCCCTCAACTCCGGCGCCAGCGCGTTCATGGCCGACTTCGAGGACTCGAACTCGCCGTACTGGTCCAACATGGTCGGCGGCCAGGTGAACCTGGCGGACGCGATCCGCCGGACGATCGAACACGACGAGAAGGGCAAGCACTACGAACTCGGTGAGGAGACCGCGGTGCTGCTGGTGCGTCCCCGCGGACTGCACCTGCCGGAACGCCATCTGCGCCTGGACGGCGGCGAGGTCGCGGGCGCGTTCATGGACTTCGGCCTGTACATGCACCACAACGCCGAGGAGCTGCTCGAACGCGGAGCCGGCCCGTTCTTCTACATCCCGAAACTCGAGTCGGCGCTCGAGGCGCGGCTGTGGCGCGACGCGTTCGTGATCGCCGAGGAGACGCTTGGGCTCGACCGCGGCACGATCAAGGCGACGGTCCTGGTCGAGACGATGCCGGCGGCGTTCGAGATGGACGCGATCCTGTACGAGCTGCGCGACCACTCGGCGGGGCTGAACGCCGGTCGCTGGGACTACATCTTCTCGGCGATCAAGCGCTTCCGCTCGCGGCCGGATTTCGTGCTGCCGGACCGGAGCCGCGTGACGATGACCGTGCCGTTCATGCGCGCCTACACCGAACTGCTCGTGAAGACCTGCCACGCGCGCGGCGCTCACGCGATGGGAGGCATGGCGGCGGTGATCCCGAGCCGCACCGACGAGGAGGCGAACAGGAAGGCGTTCGAGGCCGTGCGCGCCGACAAGGAGCGCGAGGCCGGCGACGGCTTCGACGGCACCTGGGTCGCGCACCCCGACTCTGTGCAGGTGGCGAAGGACGCGTTCGACGCCGTGCTGGGAGAGCGGCCCAACCAGGTCGACCGGCAGCGCGAAGACGTGTCGGTGGACGGCGAGGACCTGCTCGCGGTGGCGATGACGCCGGGCGAGGTGACGGAGGAGGGCCTGCGCTCGAACGTGAACGTCGGGATCCAGTACCTGTCCTCGTGGCTGCGCGGGAACGGCGCGGCCGGGATCTACGGGCTGATGGAGGACGCCGCGACCGCCGAGATATCGCGGGCCCAGGTGTGGCAGTGGATCCGGCACGGAGAGACGCTCGACGACGGCCGGCCGGTGACCCCCGACCTGGTGCGCAAGCTGGCCGAGTCGGAGCTCGAGAGGATCCGTGGCGAGATCGGCGACGACGAGTGGTTCGAGAAGGAGGGCCGGCCCGGCCTGTCGCGCTCGCTGTTCGAGCGCGTGGCCCTGAGCGGCGACGAGTTCGTGGAGTTCCTGACGCTGCCGGCGTACGAGGAGCTGCTGAAGCTCGAGGGCTAGAAGCGCCTCGCCCGCTGGCGCGACAGCGCGAACCCGTGCCCGTTGCGGCGGTTCACGCAGCGCATTCCGCTACGCCTGCTGACGCAGCGGAAGCGGCCGCGGCGGATCGCGTCGCCGTAGGCGAGGCGGCGGCCCTGGCCGAGGGTGGTGTCGCCCGCGCACACGAAGCGGCCGCGGCCGCGACGCCCGACGGTGAGCCCGAAGCCCCAGTCGAGCCGGCAGGACGCCGGCTTCGGCGGCGGGCGCCAGTCGCGGTTGCGGATGTCGCAACGGACGCCGATCTCCCTGTCGATCACGCAGCCGATGTTGCCCGGGGGCGACTGGAATGGCGTCGCCGCGGCAGCGCCGGCCGCACCCGCAACGAGCAAGATCGCCGCGGCGGCCAGCGCTGTCGCGACGAGCCTCACGCAGGGCTCACGCGGCCTCGCGGGACCGTTCGGCCTCGCGCAGCTCGCGCAGCGCGCGCTTCCGCTCGTCGCGGCTCGTGCGCTCCAGGATGAGGACCCCGTCCAGGTGGTCCATCTCGTGCTGGATCACGCGCGCCTCCAGGCCGGAGGCCTCGATCACGCGCTCGTCGCCCTCCTCGTCGAGGGCTCGCACACGCACGTGGAGCGGGCGCTCCACGTCGACCGTCACGCCTTGGATCGACAGGCAGCCCTCCTCGCCCGCCTCGAGGTCCGGGCTCTGCCACTCGACCTCGGGGTTCGCCAGGGCGATCGCCGGTGCGTCGGGGCCGACTCGGTAGACCAGCAGCCGCTGCGAGATGCCGAGCTGCGGCGCGGCCAGCCCGACGCCGAGAGCGTCGTTCATGATCCCGGCCATCCGCTTCACCTGGCGGCGCAGCGACTCGTCGAAGCGGTCGACCGGGGTCGCGCGGGACTTCAGAACCGGATCGCCGAGCTGGCGGATGAAGGACATGGCGGCGGCGCGCCGCGCCTCGACCTCGGGGTCGAGCGGCGGCGGCTCGCGGGACTCGACCTCCTCGAGCTCCGGATCCTGCGGCGCGCGGTCCGTCTCCTCGGCCATCCCGCGCGAGTCTAGCGGCGTGGAGGAAGCGGCGTGGCGTCTCCGCGGCAGGCGGACCGGCGCGACCCGCCTGCACGGGCGAGACGCGCCCGGCTACTGCGGATCCACGTCCACCGCGAATGCGACCGCCGCGTGCGCGCGGTCGGCGGCCACCGCCTCCACCGCTGCGCGCACCGCCGCGATGGCGGGCTGCCGCTCGTGCGAGCGCACCACCAGCTGCGAGCGCATCCGGCCCTGGCGGCGGAAGAGAGGGGCGGGGCCGAGCACCGGCACGCCGGCGTCCGCCACGCGCGTGCGGATCGCCTCGGCGGCGGCCTCCTCCGGCCCCGCCTCGGTCGCCGAGCACACCACGCGGATCAAATGGCCGTAGGGCGGGTAGGCGAACGCCTCGCGGCGCGGCAGCTCGCCGGCCAGGAAGCCGTCCGAGTCGTGCGCCGCGGCGTGCCGCAGGGCGCGCGCGCCGGGGTCGAGCGCCTGTACGATCACGCGCCCCCCGCGCGACCCGCGCCCGCTGCGGCCCGCCAGCTGGGCCACCAGCGCGAACGTGCGCTCCTCGGCGCGGAAGTCGGGGAAGCGCAGCGTGGCGTCCGCGTCGAGCACCACGCCGAGCGTCACGTCGGGGAAGTCGTGCCCCTTGGCGACCATCTGCGTCCCGACCAGGACGCCCGCGCCGGCTTCGTCGAAGCGCCGCAGCACGGTCGCGATCCCGGCGGCCGCCGCCACGTCCGAGTCGAGCCGGAAGACCGGCAGCGGGCGCACCAGCTGCTCCAGCTCGAGCTCGAGCTGCTCGGTCCCCGCGCCGTGGCGGGCGACCGACACCGACCCGCAGTCCGGGCAGCCCGACGGCACCGGCTCGCGGTGGCCGCAGTGGTGGCAGGCCATCTCGCGCGCGGCGCGGTGGAGCACCAGCGTGACGTCGCAGTGTGGGCACTCCCAGGCCCGCCCGCAGAGGCGGCAGGAGAGGAAGTTCGACCAGCCGCGCCGGTTCAGCAGGACGATGGCCTTTTCGCCGCGGCGGCGAACGCCGTCGAGCTCCTCGCGCGTGCGCTCGTGCAGGGGACCGGGCGTGCCCGCCATCTCGACGACCTCCACCGGCGGCAGCCCGCGCCCGTCGACGCGCTCCGCGAGCACGATCCGATCGCACCGCACGAGGGTCTCCGGCCGCGGCGTCGCGCTGCCCGCCGCGAGCAGGGCGCCCTCGAGCGCGGCGCGGTGCTCGGCGACGACGCGGGCGTCGTAGCGCGGGTCGCCCTCCTGCTTGTACGAGCCGTCGTGCTCCTCGTCGACGACGATGAGGCCGAGGTCCGTGAACGGGGCGAAGACCGCGGAGCGGGGCCCCACGCACACGCGGGCCTCGCCGCGGCGCATGCGCCACCACTCGTCGTAGCGCTCGCGCGGGGAGAGGCGGGAGTGCATGACCGCCACGGCGTCGCCGAAGCGCTCCACGAAGCGGCCGGCGGTCTGGGGCGTGAGCGCGATCTCCGGCACGAGCACGATCGCCGAGTGGCCGCGCTCGAGCGCCGCGGCGACGGCACGCAGGTAGACCTCGGTCTTGCCGCTGCCGGTGACGCCGTGCAGCAGCAGCGGGCCACCCTCGCCGGGGCCCCTGCCCATGGCCGCCTCGATCTCCTGAAGCGCAGCAGCCTGGGCGGGCGTGGGGTCGCCGCCGCCGC
>JBKGUS010000213.1:0-8404 GCA_046462295.1 Thermoleophilaceae bacterium
ACAAGACGGGCGGCCTCGCCGCCGAGCGCGCGGCGCAGGCGCGAGACAACCGCCTGCACGGTCTTTACCGCCCCATCGGGCGGCCGCTCCCCCCACAGGCCCGCGATCAGGCTGTCACGCGAGACCGGCTCCCCGGCCCGCAACAACAGCAGCGCGAGCAGCGCCCGCTGGCGCCCGCCGGCCACCGCGAGCGGCCGATCCTGGGCGCGCACCTCGACCGGTCCGAGGATTCGAAAGTCCACCCCCAAAGCTTCCCCCCAAACGCGACGGCGGCAACCAATGTCACCGCTCCGCAAGAGCGCCGCAAACGCGCCATCGCATCCTCCATGCAGCGATCCCAAGGAGATGAGCTACATGGCCACACTCAGCAAGACATACCCCAGCGAGGACGCCGCCCGCCGAGCGGTCAGGGCGCTGAGGGCGGCGGGCGTGCCGCCCCGCGACGTCCGACTGCTCACGAGCCGCCCGCCGCGCGACATCCGCCGCGAACCGGTAGGCGGATTCGCCGGACCCATCGGCCCCAACGCCCCCGTCGGGAGCTACGCGAGCGTCCCGCGCCGCCGCGGCGAAAACGTCGGCAGCTTCGCCACAGGCAGCATCGCCGGCGATCCCGACCAACAGCGCGAGGGCTCTTTCGCCGACGCCGAGCGCGTCGTGATCGTTAACCACCAAGATGACCGGGAGCGCGCTCGAATTACCGGTTACCGCGGGGTCCGGCAGCTTCTCCGCCGGGCGGCGCTCCACGACGAGGCTGTCGACGGCGCGGTAAGGAAGCTCCATGGCGGGCACGCGGTCGTGCTGGTCGACGTCGCGGAAATCGCCCCGAGCGAAGTCCGGGCGCGGCTCGAGCAAATGGCGCAGGCCGCCTGAGCACGCTCGCCGCTACATGGGCTCATGCACGTACCAGCGAACACCGTCCGAATCATCATCGTCGTCGTCGCCGTCGCTGCCGTCGTGATCGTCATGCTCGTCACGGGCCTAGCCGACGACAAGGCGCCGCCCGGCAGCGGGGGCAGGGTGCCCGTGACCCACACGGGCACCGACGATTCCCCCTAGCAGCCGCTTGCGACGATCCCGACGAGGCGCAGCGGACCGACCCAACGCTTCCGCCTCGCCGCGGCACAGCAGGTGTCTGCGGCGCCGTCGACGTCACTAGCGCAGCGGACGAGGCAGAGAAGTCCGCGCCGCGGGTACCGTCACGCCTGCTTCGAGAACGAAGCGAGCGCGTGGGTGGCAGCGCACCAGGCTCTCGAGTTGGACAATTTGGGCGGTCTCAGAGTTCTCGATGTCGAGACGCTCGCTCGCCGGCGGGAGCGACACTGCCGTCGTCGCTAATGGGCGGGCTCGTGCATGGCCGCTGCCTAGGCACGCGGGCGGGTCCGCGGACAGCGAGCTCGCTAGTGCTACGGACGACCAGCGGAAGTCCCGCCGAGCTCTGCTGGAGTGCTGCTTTGCGCGATTGCAGAAGCGAGGGACGACGCCGAGCGGAACGGCAAGCGAGGGAGCCTGTTCATGGCGGGTGCGACGACCACTTCGGGGCTCGCTCGCGGGCTCGGTTCTCGCGACGCTTCGGCCGTTACCATCCCTGGAGGTCAAGCGGCGGGGGCTCGTTCCAGGCACGGAGGTGCTTCGCAATGGCTGAGAGGAAACCCGCAAAGAAGGCCACGCGGCAGCCCGCCAAGAGAACCACCGGCAAGGCGTCCAAGGGATTCACGGACGAGGAACGAGCCGCGATGAAGGAGCGCGCCCAAGAGGTGAAGGCGGACGCGCGCCGCCGCGCGCGCACGGAAAAGGAGGCGGACGCCGAAAAAGCCGTGCTCGCGAAGATCGGCGAGATGCCGGAACCGGACCGCGCCATGGCCAAGCGGGTCCATGCAATCGTCAAAGACGCCGCACCGGACCTCTCGCCGAGAACCTGGTACGGGATGCCCGCGTATGCCAAGGACGGCAAGGTCGTCTGCTTCTTCACAGCCGCGTCGAAGTTCAAGGAGAGGTACGCGACGTTCGGCTTCAACGACGCGGCGAACCTTGACGAAGGCGCCATGTGGCCGACCTCCTTCGCGCTGAAGCGGCTGAACGCCGCCGAAGGGAAAAAGATCGCCGCGCTCGTGAAGAAAGCGGTGAGCTGAGGACGGAGCCTGACTGATCCACGGCGTGAAAGGAGCAGCGATGCGTCGGTGGTAGATCCAGGCCAGGCACCGGTCCGGTCACCCGGCCAGTGGCCGCAGCTCCTCCAACAGCGCCGGCGACGCCGCCGCCATGAGCACGGGCGGCTCGCCGTCCAGCCAGCCGGTCACGCCGCGCGCCTCCTCCACCATCAGGTGGCCTGCCGCCCAGTCCCACGGGTTCAGCCCGGCCTCGTAGAACGCGTCTAGCCGGCCGGCTGCGGTCCAGGCCAGGTCGAGGGCCGCCGCGCCCGCCCGGCGGATGTCGCGCGCCAGCGGCAGGAGTCGCGCCACCACCTCCGCCTGCTGAGCGCGCCGCCCCGGCTCGTACGAGAAACCCGTGGCCACCATCGCCCGCTCGAGCCTGTCGCACCCGCTCACCTCAAGCCGCCGCCCGCTCTCCGCCATCCACGCGCCCTCTCCGCGGACCGCGCAGTAGGTCTCGCCCAGCACCGGCGAGTGCACCACGCCCACCGCGAGCCCGGAGGCGTCCTCCAGCGCCACGCTCACCGCCCACGCAGGCAGCTCGTAGAGGAAGTTGACCGTCCCGTCCAGCGGGTCCACGATCCAGCGCCGGCCGCTGTCCGCCTCGGCATGCGATCCCTCCTCCGCCACCAGGCCGTCGCCGGGCCGCTCCGAGGCGAGCAGCTCCCGGATCGCGCGCTCCGCCTCGCGGTCGGCGTCCGACACCATGTCCGTGGCCGAGGACTTCGCGCCCAGGCCCTCGGGCGGGCGGCCGTAGTACTCCATCAGCACCTGGCCGCCGGCCCGCGCCGCCCGCTCCGCGAGGTCCAGGTCGGAGGTCCTCAAAGGATCGCCCGCAGCAGCAGCACCGCGCCCACCACCACGGCGACCGCGATCGCCACGTAGATCAGGAAGCGGAAGGCCTCCTGCTCGCTTCGGAGCGGGTTCAGCATTGACCTAGAGCAGGTACAGCGTGCTGTAGACGAAGATCCACATCACGTCGACGAAGTGCCAGTAGATCCCCGGCACCTCGACGCCGCGGTGCTCCTTCGCCGTGAAGTGGCCCCGGAAGGCCCGGACGGTCGCGAACGTAAGCAGGGTGAGGCCCACGAACACGTGCGCGCCGTGCAGGCCGGTCAACCCGTAGAAGATCGTGCCCTGCGCGTTGTCGTGCGGCGCGAAGCCCAGGTGGACGTACTCGTTCACCTGAATCGTCAGGAAGGTGAGGCCGAGCAGCGCCGTGGTGAGCAGCCCCATCTTCATCGCCCGCCGGTTCTCGTTGCGCGCGCCCTCGAGCGCCCAGTGCATCGTGAAGCTCGACGACAGCAGGATCGCGGTGTTCACCCCGGCGATCGCGACCGGCAGCTCCTCGCCCTGCGCCGGCCAGTTGACCTCTCCCACCACCCGGATGAAGAAGTAGGCGGTGAAGAACGCCCCGAAGAGCATGATTTCCGAGATGATGAAAAGCAACATCCCGAGGAACTGGGCCTCGACGCGCGAGGAGACGTTGGCCGGCGGCGGGCCGTGGTGCTCGTCGTGGACGGCGTGTGCGGCGGCTTCCATCAGGAGGCCTCCTCGCTGACCACATGTTCGACGGGCTTGCCCGTCGAGGTCTGGACGCGCCCGATCAGGTCGCTCCGAAGCCACCCGGACCTGGTCTCGGGGAACGTGGAGATGACGATGTCGTCGGGTGCGTAGAACTGCAGGGCGTTCTGGATTGCGGTGTAGGGATCCGGGTGCACCACCTGGCCGACGGCATCGAGGCCGGCGGACTCGAGCTCGCGGAGGGTGTGTGCGAGCCGCTCGGCGGCGTCGGCGCCCTGGCCGTTCTCCTCACCCGATTGCGGGCAGATCACGATGAACCGGCGCGGCTCGTCCTGGGCCTTGCGGCGCAGCAGGTCGAGCAGCTCGCCGCTCGCCACGGTCTGGTTGGCCACTACGAGCGTGCGCTTGACGTCGTCGCGCTCCGCGTCGAGGTCCACCACCACGTGCTCCACGGGCCGCCGCGCGGCGCGGCGCACGCGGTCCACGAGCCCCTCGCGCAGCCAGCCGGAGCGCGTCTCGGGGTGGGTCGAGATGACGATCTCGTCGTATTCCTGCTCGCCGAGCGCGTCCATGATCGCGGCGTACGGGTCCGGGTCCATCACCTCGCCGTGCGCCTCGATGCCCGCCTCGCGCAGGAGCGCCAGCGTCATCCGGAGCCGGTTCTCAGCCGCCTCGCGCACCATCGAGTCGTAGATCACGTACCCGTGCTTGGGCTGGTTCTGGGGGCAGATCACGTGCACGTCGACCTCGTCCCCGCCCGCGCGGGCGCGCACGGCGTCGATCAGCGGCTGCCCCGCCACCGTCTCGTTGGCGACTACGAGGATGCGCTTCATTCAGTCGGCGGCGGCGCGCCGCCACCCCCCGCCGGCGCCGGCACGCCCGCGCCCGCGGGCGCCTTCTCCTTGAACACGGCATGGACGGCGCCGGGAACCCCGTACTCGTACGGGCCGCCGACCACCGTCGGCACCTCGTCGAAGTTGAACACCGGCGGCGGGGAGGACACCTGCCACTCGATCGAGTGGGCCCGCCAGGGGTTCCCGTCCGCGAGCGGGCCGTGCCGCCACGAGGCGACCATGTTGTAGACGAAGACCAGGAACGAGAGGCCGAAGATGAAGGCCGAGATCGAGATGATCGCGTTCCAGGTGGCGAACTGCTCGGCGTAGTCGGCCACCCGCCTCGGCATCCCGTCGATGCCCACGAAGTGCATCGGGCCGAAGGTGAGGTTGAAGAAGACGAACGACAGCCAGAAGTGGAGCTTGCCGAGCGTCTCGTCGTACATCCGCCCGGTCATCTTCGGGAACCAGTGGTACAGCCCGGCGAAGATCGTGAACACCGATCCGCCGAACAGCACGTAGTGGATGTGCGCCACCACGAAGTAGGTGTCCGACACGTGGATCGTGAACGGGATGACCGCGAGCATGATCCCGCTGATCCCGCCGAGCGTGAACATCGTGATGAAGCCGAGCGCGAACAGCATGGGCGTTCGCAGGTGGATCACGCCTCTCCAGAGCGTGGCGAGCCAGGAGAAGATCTTGATGCCGGTCGGCACCGCGATCAGCATCGTCGTGATCATCATCGGGACTCGCAGCCAGCTCCACATGCCCGACACGAACATGTGGTGGGCCCAGACGGAGAACCCGAGGATCACGATGGCCACCAGCGAGAAGGCCATCATCCGGTAGCCGAAGATCGGCTTGCGCGCGTGGGTCGAGATGACCTCGCTGACGATTCCGAAGCCCGGCAGCATCATTATGTAGACGGCCGGGTGGGAGTAGAACCAGAAGACGTGCTGGTACATCAGCACGTCCCCGTTCGCGGACGGCGCGAAGAAGTGGGTCCCGATCGTGCGGTCCAGCAGGACGAAGAACTGCGAGCCCGCGATGAACGGGGTGGCGATCACGACCAGCAGCGACGTCGTGAAGTTCGCCCACACCAGCAGCGGCATGCGCCAGAACGTCATGCCCGGCGCACGCATGGTGATGATCGTGACCAGGAAGTTGAGCGCGGTCGCGATCGACGACGCGCCGGCGAACTGCACGCCGACCGTGAAGAACTGCTGCCCGAGCGGCGTCTCGGTCGAGAGCGGGGCGTAGGCCGTCCAGCCGGTGGCGAAGGCGCCGCCCTCGGCGAAGTAGGAGCAGAGCATCATGACGCCGCCGATCGGCAGCATCCAGAAGGACAGGGCGTTCAAGCGCGGGAACGCCATGTCCGGCGCGCCGATCATCAGCGGGATGACGTAGTTCGCGATCCCGGCGAACACCGGGATGATGAACAGGAAGATCATCAGCGAGGCGTGCACCGAGAACAGCCCGTTGAAGGTGTTCGGGTCCACGAACTGCGTGCCGGGCTGGGCCAGCTCCGCGCGCATCAGCATCGCCATCAGGCCGCCCGCGACGAAGAAGAAGAACGTCGTGACGATGTACTGGATGCCGATGACCTTGTGGTCGGTGTTGACTCGGAAGTAGTCGCGCCAGCTGTAGGCCCCGTGGCCCGAGTGGTCCTCCGGACGGGTGGGCTTTCCGGCGGCCCAGTAGAACCAGTAGTCGAAGCACCCGATCCCGACCAGGTAGCCGAGCGGCGCGGCGATCAGGGCCCCGACCGTGATGATCGCGTCCCAGTCGAGGATCGGATCCCAGCCGTAGAGCGCCCGGGCCAGGACGACGATGCCCATGCCCACGCCGAAGCCGGCCACGGTGCCGAGCGCGGCGCGGTACCAACCGGGGGCGAGGAGACGACGGGTGAGAGTCATCGCAGCGCCTCCACAAGGTACCGGGTCATGGGGTCTCCGCCCCCTGTCCGGAGCCCCCGCCGCCGCCACCCGACTGGGCCGCTTCGCGCTGCTCGTCGAGCCAGCCGTCGAACTCGTCCTCGGGGACCACGCGCACGTTCTGGCGCATGGTGGCGTGGCCGATCCCGCACAGCTCGGCGCAGACGACCTGGTAGCGGCCGAGCCGGTTCGGCGTGAGCCGGATCTTCGTCGTCAGGCCGGGCACGGCGTCCGACTTGAGCCGGAACTCGGGGACCCAGAAGGAGTGGATCACGTCCCTGGTCCTGATCCGGAAGTCGACCGGCTGGTCCTCGGGGAGCACGAGCTCGGTCGAGTTCACCTCCTCGGACGGGTACTCGAAACTCCAGGTGAACTGCTGGGCGACGACGTTCACGACGAGCTCGTTGGGCTGCTTCGCCTCGATGTCGTCCAGCACGATCCAGGCGTAGATCGCGAGTGCGGTGACCATCAGGAAGGGGACGGTGACCCAGACGACCTCGAGGCGGGTGTTGCCGTGGATCGAGGGGCCATCGCGCATGTCGCCCGGCTTCGCCCTGAAGCGGATGACCGAGTAGATGGCGATCGTCATCACGAGGACGAAGACCGGGACGGAGCAGATCAGCAGGACGTCGTAGACCGTGTCGATCTGGCTCGCGGCGCCAGAGGCGTCGGCGGGGAACCAGTCGATCAAGAGGCAGATCGCGACCCCGATGACCGAGGCGGCAATCCCGATCGCGAGCATGCGGGCAACAGGGTGCTTCTCGCCCTCGATCCGCGGATCCGTCTCGGGCGGCCCCTCGATGGTGCCCGCGCCTGACTCGCGCTCGCTCACGGCGGGCGATGTTATTGAACGAGTGAGTCGGTCCGCGCGCACCCGGCCGAGCCGGGTGCTTGCGGCAAGGCGGGTCCGGGCGTACCCGGCCGAGCCGGGTGCTTGCGGCACCGCGCGCGGCTGGGCGGTGATCTAGGCGGCGAGCGAGCGGGGCGCCGCGCGCAGCTCCGAGGGCGGCCGTCCGTGGTGGCGGCGGAAGGCCTTCGAGAACTGCGCCGGCTGGCGATACCCGACGGCCTTGGCCACGGCGCCGACCGGCATGGCGTCGTCGCGCAGGAGCTCGGCGGCGCGGGCCATCCGTACACGCTGGAGCTCCCTTCGGAAGCTCGTCTGGCGCTCCCCGAAGACGCGCTGAAGCTGGCGTCGCGAGGTGGCGATGGAGTGCGCCACCGCGGCGAGCGAAAGGGTCTCGTCGGCGTAGTCGCGCTCGATGACCGCAAGGGCTTCGTCGAACAGCTCGCGGCGTCTGTGGAGGGTCGATTGGCGCACTCGGAGGTATTACGGCGCATGCGCGCGGTTGGATGTGTTTCGCGTCGTCCACGTTCGGTAGTCTCGGTTTGAGCCGATCGTCACTAGCCCCTGAGGAGGTTGCATGCAGGTTCGTGCCGGAATGAGCGACGTGGTTCTCACGGTCAATCCGGGGCACTCCCTGCGCGACGCCGCGCGCGCGATGGCGAGCCGCGGGGTCGGCGCCGCCGTCGTCATGGACCCGGAGCAGCCCGGGCCCGGCATCGTCACCGAGCGCGACATTCTCCAGTCGATCGGCCAGGGCCAGGACCCGGACCGCGAGTCGGTCTCCGAGCACCTCTCCACGGACCTGACCTTCGCGGCGCCCGACTGGTCACTCGAGCGCGCGGCCGAGGCGATGGTGCGCGGCGGCTTCCGTCACCTCGTGGTCGTCGAGGGCAGCGAGATGATCGGCGTGCTCTCGATGCGCGATATCGTGCGCTGCTGGGTGCGGGACGGCGCGACGAGCGAGTTGCCGAAGGACTATCAGCCGGCGCGCTAGCGGTGCTGCAGCGGGAGCTCGCCGATGTCCTCGCGCGTCTCCCTGACCCAGCGGACCACCGCGAACAGGGTGATCAGCACGCCGAGCGCCACGATGAGCCAAGACTGCACGACACCCACCAC
>JBKGUS010000214.1:0-9229 GCA_046462295.1 Thermoleophilaceae bacterium
CCGATCTGCGCTGCGCACGAGCAGCGCCGAGCCCGCGGTTGCCTCCCGGAGCCATGCCCTGATCGCCTCGCCGCGCTCGGCCGGCACCAGCCATCCGCAGTGGTCGGCGACACCTGCGCCACTGCCCGCATTGACATAGACGGGAACGGCGACCGGAAGCCGCCGGTGTAGCCGCTCGCGATCGCGGCTGAGCGCCACGAGGGCGTCCAGCCGACCCGAGGCCGTGCGCCACGCCGCAACTCGCGTCCGCGGCCGGGCAGCGATGGTGTCCCACCACGCTAGGACCCAGTCGGGCGTTTGGAAGTACGAGCTGCCCGCGAACCCCGCCGCCAGCTCGAGCCAGTCAGGCGCAAGTCCCTCCAGGCTCGTGGCGTCCTCGAGGTCCACCGCCTCGAGAGAGCTCATGCCCTCAGCTCGAGAGTCAGGCCGGCAGCTTCCGCCGCGCCGCGCGCAGCTTCCCCCAGAGTTCGAAGCTCGTCGCCTTGACGCGGTCGACGGGCTCCGAGGCACCTGGACCCCGCGGCGAGAGGTGCATTTTGCGCAGCCGCCGGTTGATTCGGTTGACGCACTCCGCCCGCTCGCTGAACTCGGTGTAGAAGGGGATCGAGAACGACACCGAGATCCCGGCCTCCGTCGTGACCCAGTGGGGCACGAACGAAGGCAGGTACACGCCCACACCGGGCTCCATGGTGAAGTGCTCCGCCACCTGTTGCATCGCCGCGAAGTCGCATTCCTCACCGTCGTAGTAGTGGTCGAGCTCGCGCTGCCGGATCGCGTCGTCCTCGAATGCCGCGACGCTCACGTGTTTGAGACCCTTGATCTGCAGCAGGAAGCTGTGCTCGGGGTCAAAGTGCATCGGCGTGTTGGAAGCGGGCGCCGTGATGAACAGATAACCGGTTCGACGCCGCATGCCGCCCTCGCGGTTCTTGAGAAGCTCATCGACCTCGTCGAGGCATTCGTCGATCAGCTCGGCGTAGGTGCGGTCCTGCTGGATGTCGCGCAGCGAGATCCTGAAACCGTTGCGCTCGACGTCGCGAATAGTCGCGGATGGCGGCCCCTCGCCCACGTCGACATAGCCGTCTGGGTTTACCAGCGGAAGGTTGCCGCGTTCCCGCCTGACCGACTCGGGCGGCAGCCGATCGGCGAGCTCGCCCATCGCGTCGATCGTGAACCGCGGGTGATCCACGAGCGTGTGCCGGATAGCAATCGATCGCCGCGCGAACGCGTCGCTGAACGCCGTGGCGTCGATCTCGAGCAGCTTATGCATTTTGGACCTCACTTCCCTGTGCGGACCTTGGTTTGTTCCTCTGTTCGCACGTAGCCGGGACACGAAATCCTCCTCTCAGCCGTAGGCCCCGTAGGCCTTGAATCGCGTAGGGCGAAATCCGCCGCAACTAATCGAGTCGAAGCGTGGGTCACCCCGGCGGAGGTTGCCGCCACCCTCCAGGAGCAACCCGGGAGAGCTCGTCTGGTCGAGGAACGTCGGAGCCCCGTGTCCGATGTTCTGGCGAACGACGTTGCCGTGGCCGCGCAGTTTGAACGCGGTGACGTTCGACTCGCGGGCCTTCACGAGGATGTTGCGCTCGATCTTCACGCGCGAGGTGTCGCGCGACAGGCTCACGTTCTGCGAGCTGTTGTAGATCGTGTTGAAGCTGACCTCCACGTTTACCGGGCCGCCGGTGCCGCCACCCGGCCCGAGCTTGATGCCGCGGCCGTTCTCGGCGTTGAACAGGATGTTGCGCGAGATCCTGCCCCGCGAATTCCGGCTGGCGCTCATGTCGGCCACGTAGAGGTTGTGATCCTGGTTGACCCCGTTGGTGGCGAAGGTGTCGTGGATGCAGTTGCGGGTCACCGCCCAGCGGCCCAGGCTGTCTCGCGGTCCGTCGTCCACCTGCAGCCCAGAGGTCGAGTGCGCTCCCCAGATCTCCGACCGTGAGAGTCTCCAACCGGTCCCGCCGTAGATGCGCACGAGCGGCTCGTTGAGATTGCCCTCGGCCCACGTGACGCGGAGCCCTCGAATCGTCCAGTGGCTGGGATCGCCGAGCCAGAGCTGGCCGCGGAGAATCGGCCGCTCGCCGGGGAAGTTCCTCACCCTCACACGGGCATCCCTGCGGCCCGGCCTGAGCCTGACCTTCACGCGCTCCCTGTAGGTTCCGCCACGCACGTACAGGCGCTGGCCGTATCGGAGTCGCTTGAGCGCACGCGCGAGTGTCCTGTACGGGCGCCGGCGAGTGCCGGGCCAGGCGTCCGAGCCTTCGGGCGCGACGTAGAACGTGTGTCGGACCTTCGCGTCGGCGGGTGACGCCGCCGTGGCACGCTGCCGGCCCTCGGAGCCCTGGGAGCACCCGGCCAGCGCGACCGCGACGACGAGAAGCGAGAGGCCCGTGGCCGCCGCGCGGCGCCGCAGATCCAGCAGCGGGCGAACGAGCATACGGAAGCCATCCGGGACGAGGCGGCGAAGCAGCGCAAGATAGACGGCCGCCCCGAGCGGAATCCCGACCGCGAGGGCGGCGCCGTGCGGAAGGGCCGCCGCGAGTGAGTACAGAACCCCAGCCATCGCGACGGAAAGGCCGAGCGCCGGAGCGCCTGCGGTGAAACTGGCATGCCAGGGGACCCCCAGCACGTGGCCGGCGACGACGCCGAGCAGGGCCAGTGACACGATCTTCTCGGCCACCTGCGCGCCCGCCACCGCCGTGATCCCGTAAGGGGCAGCGAACCAGATGGCCGGGAACAGGATCGCGACCTGCATGACTCCCGTCGCAAAGAGAAGCCACGAGCGGCCGAGGGCCTTGAAGACGGCCCCGGGCATGGTTGCCAGGGACGCCAGTCCCGCCCAGAGCGCGACGAGCGCCATCGGGTCGGCCGCCGAGCGCCACCGCTCGCCGTACAGCGTGAGCACGAGGGGCAGCGCGAGCGCGGCCATGCTGAAGGCCGCGGGCCAGGCCACCATCGCGCCCAGCCGGACGGTACGCAGGTAACCCCGCCGCAGGTCGTCGTCCACGCCGACCACCCGCTCATCGCCCAAGCGCGCATAGAACGGGAACAGGACGTCGCCGGCCACCCGAAAGCCCGTGAGGATCACCAGCTCAGGCAGCCGGAAGGCGAGGTAATAGACGCCGAGGGCGGTCGCGCCGAGCTTGCCACCGACGACGAGGTAGTCGAAGTTCTTCGCACCTTGCCCGAGAACGCCGACCGCGACGATGCCCAGGCCGAAGCGCATCATCGGCGAGACATGGCGCCACGAGATCGCGAGGCTGGGGCGGAACGGATGGACGAGCCACAGGCCGATCGACTGCGCCAGCGTGCCGGCGAGCTGACCAACCACGAGGCTCCACGCGCCCGCCCCGGCCGACGCGAGCGCGATGCTCACGACGCCCTTCGTCAATCCGCCGGCGAACGTGGGGGCGAACAGGGTCCGGAACCGTAAGGACCGGCGCAGTCGATACTCGTGGGCCTTGCCGAGCGCGGAGAGCGGGAACTGGAGGGCAAGCGCCCTGAATATCGGAACAACCTGCTCGCCCGGACCGAACTTCGCCAACAGCGGGGCGGCGAACCACGAAGCCGCGAAGAGCGCGACAGAGCCGACGATTCCGATCCAGAAGGCTGTCGAGGAGACGCGCTGATCGTCAGCGTCCGAGCGGTAGATCAGCGCCGCGCCGAGCCCGAGGTCGGCGACGTACTCGAGGTAGTACATGACCGCCAGAGCGAAGGCCACCAGCCCGAACTCGTTCGGCACGAGCAGGCGCGCGAGCACGAGCGTGGCGACGAAGACCGCCACTCGGCCACCGACATGACCGGCGCCCGCCCACAGGAGACCGCTGAACGCCCGGCGGCCGAGGTCACGCATCGGGCTTCACAACTTCGTGGCCGGTGAGCGCCCTGGCCAGGCGCGCGTCGTCTCTGAACGCCAGGCTCAGGCGTCTCACGAGTGCCTCCGACACGAACACCCTCGCCAAGAGTGCGAGCTTGCGCCGAGAGAGCGTGAAGGGGTCGAGCGCGAGTGCGTCGATGGCGTAGCGCCGGGCCACCCGGTTGTGGCCTTGGATGGCGCTCCCCAGCCCGGCATGCAGGTAGGCGGCCGAGGCCGCACTCCGGCGCACCAGTGGCCGCTTCCAAGCCGGCCGGAGATCGCCGAGATGGCGATCGACGATCGCCAGCTGGATATCGATGCGAGACCGCCCCGTCCTAGGGGTGATGCTCCGGGAGTGGCGCCTGACAAGCGCGACGACGTCGTCGATGAACCCGATCGGGAAGCGCTTGGCGATCTCTAGCCAGGTGTCCCAGTCCTGGCCGATGGGGAGCTCGCTGAACCCCCCCACGGCCTCGAGCGCCGAGCGCCGAACGAGCACTGAGCTCGGATTGAGGACCACGTTGTGGCGCAGCAGCGGCTGGAAGACCGTCGCGCACGCCGGCCCTCGCAGAGCATGGACGACGCTCGAGGGCCTCAGCGCTTCGTCGCACGCGAAGGCGTGCGCGGCCACGAGCGCCGCGGCGGGATACCTCTCTAGGTGCGCGACACCTGCGGCCACCCGATGTGGCAGCCAAGCGTCGTCGGCATCGAGGAAGGCGACCAGCGGAGCCGACGTAGCCCTGAACCCGGCGTTGCGAGCTCGCCCGGCGCCGCTCTTAGGCCCGTAGAGATAGCGGACGCCGCGCTCCGCGTACCGTGTGGCGACCGCGGCTGTCGCGTCGGTCGACCCGTCGTCGACCACGAGTATCGCCAGGTTCGGATAGCTCTGCGCCAGGACGCTTTCGATGGCCTCGCCGAGGAACCTCCCATAGTTGTGGCACGTGATGATCGCGTCGACCAGCGCCGTGCTTGGCACGTCGGCGATTGGCGCTTGAGGGCTAGGGGCTCGCATCCTCGGGGAAGAGCAGTCGGGCGACCGGAGGAGGCATGTGCTCGTGAAGGTGGGCGTGCCAGTCGATCGCGCCGGCGACTTTGGCCGCGAGGCGCTCGACCGGCTCGTCTCCCACGCCCAGACGCGCGACGCGAAGAGTGCAATCCGACTCGCGAATGGCGCGCGGCAGCGAGATGACGCCCAGCTCGAATCCGGCTCGCCGCGCGGCGGCAAAGGTCTCATCGGTCACGTGGCGCCCAAGCTTCCCCCATGGGTAAGCCACCTCGCGCACCGGTTCGCCCAGGCGCTCTTCGAGCACTTCCCTCGAGCGCCTGAGGTCGTGCTCGGCAGCGCCGGGCGCCAGGCGCGCGAGGTTGCGATGGCTCCACGTGTGCGAACCGACCGACATGCCCGCGTCGCGCAGCTCGCGAACCTCGGGCCACGAGAGCGCACGCAGCTCTCCGCCGGGTGCAGGCCAGACCTTGGCGAGGTGCGCCATTACGTCGTCGTCGCGCTCCAGGAAGCCCACCGTGACGAAGAAGCTCGCCGGCATTCCCCTGGTGGACAGGAGCGGAAGGGCGTTGGCATGGTTGTCGGCGTAGCCGTCGTCGAAGGTGAGCGCCACATACGGGCCACCGGTTTCTCTCGGTCCGGCGACGAGCTCCTCGAGCGGCACCACCAGACAGTGGGCCTCGAGCCACGCGAGGTGCCGGTCGAAGAGGTCGGGGCTCAGCGACAGGTAGCCCGGCGAATCGCTGACCGAGTGGTAGCAGAGAACCACCCGGCGCTCGGCCGACTCCGCTGACCGCAGGACGCGCCGAGCGCCGGCGTCCGCGACGCGGGTGAGGCGCTTGCGCGTCCTCGTCGGCAGCGCGATCCGCAGATGCCCCACGAGCCTCAACTCCCCGGCGCCGGGCTACGCGCGCCGCCCCGCTCCGCGGCGGGCTCCCACCGTTCGAAGCGCACGCCGGCCAGGAGGGACAGCACGGCGAGTGCCGCCGCCGTGTTGGCCAGGCAGAAGTAATAGGGGATCCACAGCGGCTTGAGACGGCCCCATGGCGTGTGCGCCAGAAGACCCCCCGCCGTTGCCAGTGAGTAGAAGGCCAGCTGGGGCGCGAGCGCCAGCCACCACACCGGATCCCTCGCCGCCAGCATGGCGCTGCTTGCCAGGATCGCGACGAGGAAGAAGGCCACGAAGCGCCTGAGGACCTTGTGGAAGACCACCTCGACGCCGTAGAGGCCGGTCCGCGTGGGCAGGAGCGCACCGCCGAGCGCGAGCGCTGCGCGCAGCCCCCGATTCACGACCCGAATCTTGCGCCGCAACTCGGTGCCACCTTCCTCTGGCGTCGCCACGAGAACAACCGCCCGCTCGTCGAAGGCGAGCCGCCAGCCTGCTGTGACGACCTGGCTCGAGATCACGAAGTCGTCGGTCCCCGTGGTCAGCGTCGGGGGTGTGAACAGCATCCGGCGCACCGCGTAGAGGTGACCGCTGGCGGAGACGACACTCCCCACCCGGTCCTCGAGCCGCTTGAGCAGACGCTCGTACCGCCAGTACAGGCCTTCGCCGCGCGCGACGGGCCGGCCGTCCTCCTCCACGTAGCGGACGACGTTGGCGGCGACGCCACCGACCCGGTCGTCGGCGAGGTTCGACACCAGCTCGCGCAATGTGGCCGGCTCAAAGAGGGAGTCGGCGTCGGTGAAGACAAGTATCTTCGCTGACGACACCTGCGCGGCCCTGTTGAGCGACGAGAGCTTGCCGACGCGCGGCAGATCGAGCACACGCGTGGCGCCCGCCCGGCGTGCCGCCTCGACGGTCCCGTCCCGGGAGCCGTCGGATGCGACGATCAGCTCGATAAGCGGCGCGGGATAGTCGGACGCCCAGACATTGGCGATCTTGTCCGCAATGACCCCGACCTCATCGTGTGCAGCGACGATGATCGACAGCGGCAGCTCGAGCGGCGCCCGCCGCCGGGGACGTGGGCGTACCCGGGCCAGCCCCACGAGGGCAAGCGGGTAGCCGGCGTACACCCACGTCACGACCGCGGTCGAGAGAGCGAAGACTGTGACCGCCGTCATCGCCCCGGCTTCCCTCCCAAGCGGCCGACAGCCAGGCCAAGGCCGAGGAAGATCCATTGATAGCGCGCGTAGGCGCTGTTCAGCGTCAGGGCGCAGATGAGAAACGCGCCGAGCGCCACGAACAGCCCTTCACCTAGCAACGCATCTCGACCTTGCAGGCGCGAGCGCGCTTGCCACGCGCCCGTCAGCGCCAGTCCGAGCACGCCGAAGAACGCCAACGCTCCCAGGAGTCCCGTCTCGGCCAGCGACTCGAGGTAGAGGTTGTGCGCCCCGCGCTGCTCGGGCCGCGGATCGATCCCAATCGCCGCGGAGTACCCCAGGTAGCGGATCTCGAAGTTGTCCGGCCCGACGCCGATGAGCGGGTGATCGGTCCACATCCGGACGCCGGCGAGGTTCTCGCTCGCGCGCCCGCGGAGCGAGGTGTCCTGCAGCAACGCCGCATCCGAGCTCACGATGTCCGGGAGAGCGCCGACCCGCTGCTGCAGGGTCTGCGGCACCACGAACGCGCCGAGCACGATTGCGCCGCACGCGGCGACGGCGAGAACGCGCAGACGAACGCCATGCAGCACGCCGATCACGACGGCCACGATCAACAGCGCGGTCAGCGCCGCCCGCGACTGGGTGTAGATCACGCCTGCCGCGCAGACGAGCGCGAGGGCGGCCGCGAGCATCCGCGCTGAGCGGCGCATCTGCATCCGTGCCAGGTAGAAGGCGAGGACAGCCGAGGTGGCGAGTACCTGGCCGAAAGGGTTCGGGTTCAACGGGCCTGCGCTGCGCATGGCGTCCCGGGCCGGCAGGATGTTGGCGAAGCCCCAGTACGATGATGCGTAGGTCTTCGTGACCTGTTGAAGGATCGCGAGCACCGCCAGCAGGCCGATCCCGGAGACCACCGCCCAAATGGCGCGTTGTAGCCACGCCGGCGTGTCGAGGAGCGTCATCAGCAGGGCTACGACCGCGGTGTAGCTGAGCAGGTCGAGTGTCTCCGCCGCGGCGACAGCGCGATCGGTGGCAAAGAGTGTGGCGATGGCGTACGCGAGCAGGAGCGCCGCAAAGGCGACCAGCTCGCGGGGGACGAGGAAGTGCTCGCGGCCCGTGGCCCAGCGAAGCATGGCAGCGCCGAGCGTGATGGCAATCAGGGCGTGCCCAAAGCTTCGGCTGGCGAGGACGTCGGGAACGTACGCCACCAACAGGAGGAGGGTGACCACCAGGCACCAGCGAGGACGGGCGACGGCACCCGTCACCGCGAGCGCGCCCAGGGCGGCCAGAAGTACCAGCAGCAGGGGGTCGCCTACGTGACCGAGAGCGCTGCCCGCTGCGAACGCCGCCACACCCCCCGCGATCCGGCCGGCCCAGAGCGGCACGTTTGCCTCGGCCCAGAGCGGCCGGGCGAGCGCACCCAGCCCCGCGTCGCGCACGTCAGTCCTTGTCCTCATCGGGGACGGACGTCCGGCGCCGCGTGGCGGACTTCGGCCGCGTGGCGGACTTCGGCCGCGTGGCGGACTTCCGCTGCGTGGCGGACTTCCGCTGCGTGGCGGACTTCCGCTGCGTGGCGGACTTCGGCGGCGTGGCGGACTTCGGCTGCGTGGCGGACTTCGGCTGCGTGGCGGACTTCGGCCCAGCGCGGGATTTTGAACGCGCGTTCCGCTTCGGGCGAGCCGGGGATTCCGCACGGACGTTGGGCTCCCGACCGGAGGCTGACTCAGAATCGGCAGCGAGCTCGGGAGGGCCAGGGGGCTCCCAACGAGGCATCCCCTCACTAGAGCCGCGGTCCGGAGGACGGGCCGGGTTTTCCGGTTGCCCGGTAAGGGCTTCAAAGGCGCGCAGCTCGGCGTCCGCGAGGGGCCGTCCGTTGCCTTCGTCCTCCCGCGAACGGTCCGCGCGTGATGGCCGCATGCGCGGGCCGAGCGCCTGCAGCTCTGGCTGGAAGCGCAGCTCCACCGCGACCAGGCCGACGCCCAGGGCCGCGCCGGCGATCAGGGCGATGATTACGATTTGCGCCGTACTCGGGCCGGTGCCGTTTCCACCGGAGTCGACGCTCAGGCGATCGAGCACGTACGCTGAGTAGCTCGCCGTGACGTAGTTCCTTGCCGCGCGCGTGTAGCCGGCAGCGAGGCGCTCAACCACCGCCTCGTCGGACGCCACCAGGGTCGAGTCGATCAACGCGCTGCCCGGGCGCCCCTTCGACTCGACCGTGTAGTCACGGCTGAACGGCAAGCCGGCGTCGGCGGCCGCGCGCCGGAGCATCTCTCGACTGCCCAGCACGCCGATCACCGTCTGCACCAGCGGACCATCGGACTCGAGCACCGTGAGTG
>JBKGUS010000215.1:0-3881 GCA_046462295.1 Thermoleophilaceae bacterium
CGCGCTGCGCCTCGCCGCCCGACAGCGTGCCCGCCGGCCGGTTCAGCGAGAGATAGCCCAGCCCGATCTCCACGAACGAGTCGAGGGTGTGATGCAGTGCCGAGAGCAGCGGCGCGACGGACGGCTCGTCCAGGCCCCCCACCCACTCGGCGAGGTCGCTGATCTGCATCGCGCAGGCGTCGGCGATGTTGATCCCGTCGATCTTCGACGACCGGGCCGCCTCGCTGAGCCGGGTGCCGTCGCAGTCGGGGCAGGTTGTGAACACGACCGCTCGCTCCACGAAAGCGCGGACATGCGGCTGCAGCGCATCGACGTCCTTGGAAAGGAACGATTTCTGGATCTGCGGGATCAGCCCCGCGTAGGTCAGTTTGATGCCGTCGACCTTGATCTTGGTCGGCTCCTTGTAGAGCAGGTCATGGCGCTCGCGCTTGTTGAACTTCTTGATCGGCTTGTCCGGGTCGAAGTAGCCGCAACCGCGGTAGATCCGGCCGTACCAGCCGTCCATGCTGTAGCCGGGGATCGTGAGCGCTCCCTCGTTCAGCGACTTGCTGTCGTCGTAGAGCGCTGAGAGGTCGAAGTCGCTGACCGACCCGCGGCCCTCGCAGCGCGGGCACATGCCGCCGGTGCGGCTGAAGCTCGCGCTCTTGGTGATGGTCTTGTCGCCGCGCTCGACCGTGAGCCCGCCGCTCCCGTGGACGGACGCGACGTTGAAGGAGTACGCGCCGGGCCCGCCGATGTGCGGCTGCCCGAGCCGGCTGAACAGGATGCGCAGCATCGCGTCGGCGTCGGTCGCGGTGCCGACCGTCGAGCGCGGGTTGGACCCCATCCGCTCCTGGTCGACGCTGATCGCCGTCGTCAACCCGTCGAGCACGTCGACCTCGGGCCGCGCCAGCGTCGGCATGAAGCCCTGCACGAAGGCGCTGTAGGTCTCGTTGATCAGCCGCTGCGACTCCGCGGCGATCGTGTCGAACACCAGCGAGCTCTTGCCCGAGCCGGAGACGCCGGTGAACACCGTCAGCCGGCGCTTCGGGATCTCGATGCTGACGTCCTTGAGGTTGTTCTCGCGCGCGCCGTGCACGCGGATCAGCTCGTGGCTGTCGGCAACGTGCAGCGTAGGCGACTGCGGGTCCATTCTCGTGGCCGTGCTCATCGTGTCAGCGCAGCTCTTGGATGCGGATCAGGTTGCCCGCGGGATCGCGGAAGGCGCAGTCGCGGACCCCGTATGGCTGATCGACCGGCTCCTGGACGACCTCGGCGTCGCCGCCCTGCAGTCGCTCGAAGATGCCGTCGAGATCCTTGGTGGCCAGGTTGATGCTGGCGTAGGTGCCCTTGGCCATCATCTCGGAGATGGTGCGCCGCTCGTCGTCGGTGACGCCGGGGGTGGCGGCCGGCGGATACAGGACGATGGCTGTGTCGGGCTGGTTAGGGGGACCGACCGTGGTCCAGTGCATCCCGCCGTATTCGACGTCGTTGCGGACCTCGAAGCCGAGGGTGTCGCGATAGAAGGTCAGGGAGGCGTCCGGGTCGGTGTGCGGGAGGAAGCTAGCGTGGATGTTGATGTCCATGCCGGTGATGCTAGGTGCGGCTCGGTGACCGTGCTTCTCGATTCCTGATCGGTCTGGTCACCTGTTTGGCCACGCACGGCGCCATCCCCGCCGTCGCGCGCCCCGCCTCGCGCCGGTAGGTGCTGGGCGGCACCCCGACCAGCTCGGTGAAGCGAGTGCTGAAGGTCCCCAGCGACGAGCAGCCGACCTCGAAACAGACCTCAGTGACGCTGAGGTCGCCACGGCGCAGCAGCGCCATCGCGCGCTCGATACGCCGCGTCATGAGGTAGCTGTACGGCGACTCGCCGTAGGCGAGCCGGAACTGGCGGCTGAGGTGCCCTGCCGACATATGCGCGCCGCGGGCGAGCGCCTCGACGTCCAGCGGCTGCGCGTACTCCCGGTCGATCCAGTCGCGGACGCGGCGCAACAGCGCGAGGTCGCGCAGGTGCTGCGTCGTGGCGGGTGTGCTGGTCACCGCGAGATCATGCCACGTCGCGCCGCAGCTGAAGCGTGCCTGGTCCGGGGGAGGACACACCGCGAAGACCGACCCAATGGGACGGATCGTCAAGCTCGAGAGCCTCGGAGTACGCCACGAGCGGTCCGGATGAACTCCCGGAGCTTCGGATCGCGCGCGCGGCGGCGCCATACCAACGCGCTTCGCGCCGGCGCCATCCCCGTGATGGGCACGTAGGCGAGGTCGTAGTTCCCCATGCTCATGAGAGGCGCGGCGGAGGCGACCGTCGGGAAGACGAGCTCCTGCCGCGCGACTCGATGGACGACCTCGAGGAGGTTGCGCTCGCCGACGGGAATCCGGGTTCCGGGGATCTGGCGACCGCTCGGTGTCCTGGCCGGAAACAGCGCCTCGTGGAGCCCGCGGGGCCAGCCGTCGAACCGGGGGACGGCGTAGTCGGCAAGTTCCTCGAATGAGACGTTCGCGCGCTGTGCGAGCGGGTGCTCCCGCGCGACCGCCACGACGCGCGGTTGACGGCTCAGGATGGGTCCCACCACGAGATCCGGCTGTTCGAGAGGGACCCAGCAGGCGATCAGGTCCACGGCACCCTCCCGAAGCGGCCCCAGGGGGTCGTCCCAGGAGAGTTGGACGATGTCGACCTCGGACTCCGGATGGAGGGCGGCGAACGCGTCGACGATCTTCACGAGATGCGCGCCTTCGGCCGGGCCGCTGAACACGCCGAGCCGCAGGGAGCCGGCAAGGCTCCGCGCGGCGGCGTGCGTGTGCTCGAGCACGTTCAAGAGGTCTCCGTAGGCCGGCCGGACCTCGTCGAGAAAGCGCCCTCCGTAGGAGGTGAGTTGAACGCGGCGGCTCGTTCGGTGGAGCAGCTGAACTCCGAGCTTGGCCTCGAGCTCGCGAAGGCTCTGGCTCACACGCGAGGGTGTGAGACGAAGCCGCTCCGCAGTGCGCCCGAAGTGAAGCTCCTCGGCGAGGGTGACAAAGACCCGTAGCTCGCGGAGGTCGACCGCCTCCCACACAGTGAAGTCACGCTACACGATGCCTTCACGAGTTGGCTGTTGATCGGGCGACCCGGCAGCGCCAGCCTGGGCCGCACGATGACTCAGCAAGAAACCGTCACCGCCCGGACGACGCCTTGGCGCGGGCCGCTCGCGAACGTCACCTACCGCCGGCTGTTCGGCGCTCAGGTCGTCGCGCTTGCGGGCACCGGTCTCGCCACGATCGCGCTGACGCTGCTCGCCTACGACCTCGCGGGGGACGACGCCGGCGCGGTGGTCGGCATCGCGCTCACACTCAAGATGGTCGTCTATGTGTTCGGCGCTCCGGTCATCACCGCGCTCGCGGGCCGCGTGCCGCGCCGGCGGCTACTGGTCGCGCTCGACCTGCTGCGCGCCGGCAGCGTGGTGGGAATGCTGTTCGCCACCGAGGTCTGGCATGTCTACGTGCTGATCGTGCTCGTGAACGCATGCTCGGCCGGGTTCACCCCGACCTTCCAGGCGACGATCCCCGAGGTGCTGACCGATGAGCCGACCTACACGCGGGCGCTCTCGCTGTCGCGCATCGCCTATGAGCTCGAGGCTCTGCTGAGCCCGACGCTCGCCGCGGCGCTGCTCGCCTTCGTCAGCTACGACGGGCTGTTCGCCGCCAACGGATTGGCGTTCCTCTGCTCCGCGGCGCTGGTGATGTCTACGAGTCTGCCGACGCGTCACACGTCTCCGACGTCCGAGTCGCGCTGGCGGCACATCACGTTCGGCACGCGCCGCTATCTCGCCGCACGGCGACTGCAGGGGCTCCTCGCGCTCAACCTAGCCGTGGCGGCCGCCAGCGCGATGGTGATCGTCAACACCGTGATCTACGTACGCGACGCT
>JBKGUS010000216.1:0-5497 GCA_046462295.1 Thermoleophilaceae bacterium
TGCTCGCTAGTGCTCGCGATCGACTATCTCGAGCACGTCGCTCGCTGCGTCGCAAGAGGCCGTGCGTGCCCGCGAATGCCCGCCAGTCCCAAAATGTACCCGTCTCGTACCGACGAAGCGTCTGAATCTTCGCCGACGCAGGCAACACTGCTAGCCCATTTGCAGGGCTTTCTCCAAGCCCTCTGACGGACTCGAACCGTCGACGCCCTCCTTACCATGAACGTGAGGAGGGGGTCGATCACGGGGCGATTCAGTGTAGTGGTGCGGCTTTTCGAGTATCAGCGGTTGCCGCGTCTCGCCACGTGTTGCGTTCCCGTGCGACCTTGGTGCGACCTCGGCCCGGCACTCGGGTGGCGCAGTGGGCTCCAGCCGTTGACGCGTGCCGGAGACTCGGCGATCGTTGCGACGGCTGTCGTGTGCGAGGAGGAGCGCCATGGTTGAACCATTCAGTGTCGGCGCGCTCGGAGCACGCGCGGCAACGGAGGGGATCAAGTTGCTCTATGGCCAAGCCGGCGAAGTGCTTAGGCGCTGGCGTGACCGAAAGTCCGGCAGGGGCGGAGGCGCAGGCTCCCATGCCCGTTGCGGGCACACGGAGGTGCTCGAGGGGAAGCTTGAGCCGCTGAAGGTGGACTTCGACGCCGTCGAGCGCCCTGCATGACGACAAGGAGCTTGCTGGAGTTCTTCCGAGCTAACGCGACCGTTCTTGCGCCGCGCACTGAGGCGGCCCCTAGCTGTCGCCGACCGTGACTTCGAACTCGCCGCCGGTCTCCTTGTCGGTGAAGGTTGCGCCGCAGCAGCCGTCGATCTTGAAGTTGAAGGTCTCGCCGGCCTTGACCACCTGCTCCGTGCCCTCCGTGCCGGTGATCGTGTGCGGCTTGGAGTCGTTGTTGTTGAAGTTGATCTCCTGCCCCACGGTCACCTCTGCCCAGGCCAGGTTGAAGCCGTCGGCGGTGATCTCGATCTCGATCGCGGCCTGCGCGGCCCCGTCGTTCTGCGTGGCGCCGGGGTTCCCCCCGCCAAAGCTGTGGATCCACCAATCCCCGCTCTCAACTATCTCCATGCGGACTGTCTCGCCGTTGGAGAATTTCGCCACGGCTCGGCGGCCGTTGATCGCGATGGCCGTGACAGACGCATCTGCAAACGACTGCCGAAACTCCCGCGAGGGTCGCGTGCAGTTCTCGATCGGCCGCCCGCCGACGCGTTCGCAGTTGATCCGCTCGCAGCCCGGCTGGGTCATGTACTGACATGTACCGGGGGCGGGAAAATGGCGGTCGCCAGCGAAGAGGCGCGCCCATTCGTTTCCGGCCTCCTCGATCTTCTGCCAGGCGGAGACGCTGGCCTCGTCCGTCGTCGATGCCGTCTCGGTGGGGCTCACCTCATTCGTGCTCGATGTCGTCGTCCCCGATCGAGCGTCCTCGCCCTCCGAGGAGCGAAGCGCATCTACAACGGCCACGACGAGCAGTGCGGCAACTCCACCGATAACCAGCCAGGTCATGCGCGGGCGCATCGTGCAGTTCTACGCCCCTCGTCCATGTGTAACAAGTGTCTCGAGGGACGCCCGCCTCACCGATCTACTCGCTCGAGGGCCGCCCGATATCGCCGATCCGCTCCTAGGCGGAGGGCGCAGCTGCGAAGACGTTTCGCGCCCTCCACGACCAGTCCCCCCGTCGCTAAGCCTCTATGCAGGGCGCATCCGGCCCGCAACGAGCGGCTACGTCGGGGCTCTATGTGTATGGAGTCTCGTCAATCTGAACGCGCGGCGACCACCAGAGGGCCGGCCATCGCGCTGATGTCCTCGACCATGCGATTGCTCAGCACGACGACGACTGCGTGCTCCTCAGGTAGGCACCCTGCCCACGAAACGTACGGAGCCGCCCGGATGCCCTCGCCGGCGTGCCCCACGGCCGACGCGTACGGGTCGGCGACGTTGTACAGCCCGAGTCCGTACCCGTCCTGAAGTGTCGTCATCTCGTTCAGCGAGGCTTCGGAGACGATCTCGCCGGCGCAGAACGCCTGCCACCAGCGCGCCAGAGAAGGCGCGTCCGATGCCATGGCTGCCGCTGCACCGTGAGAGGATGCAGCAGCGAGGAATGGCAGGTACCCGCCACCCTTCTTCAGCGCAGCCGTCGACTGCCCGCCGGGCATGGCTATGGGTTCGGTGGGAGCCTCATCCGGTTGGTAGATGAGCCGCTCTACGCCGTCGATGTCGAGGACGCCGTCCCGCAGCACATCGGCGACCGGTCGCCCGCGGACCTGCTCGATCACAAACCCGAGCAAGAGGTAGTTCGCGTTCGCGTACTCGAAAGCCTCACCGGCGGGAGCGCGCTTGGTCGGGACGAGTTCCAGCAGCTCGGCCGGGGTCCAGAACCGTCGCCGATCCGTCAACAGTCGCTCGTCTACCTCAGCGTAATTTTCTTGGGGGATGCCGCTGCGGTGGCCCAGCAGCTGACGGATGGTCGCCCCGTTGGTGTCGAAGTCGAGGTCGGGGGGAAGGTGGTCGGCGGCCGGGTCGTCGAGGTCGAGCTCACCGGCCTCGACGATCTGCAGCACCTGGGCTGCGACCACCGACTTGGTGACGCTGGCGATAGAGAACTGATCGTCGACCCGAACGTCACGAGTATCGTCGGCCTTGCCCGTCGCCCCGCTCCACGTGCCCTCGGGGGACATCACCGTGGCCGACACCCCGGCTCCGCCGGCCATGTCGTTCAGGATCGCCTGGAACTCCGCCGCCGCCTCTCGAGAGACGGGCTCCTCGCTTATGTCGGCGAATGCCGCGGTCGGGAAGGCCGCAGCCCGTTCAATCGGAGCGGCCGATCGAGTTGTCTTCGCAGCGGTGGGGTCGGCTGCGTCACCCGAGCCACATCCGGTAAGGACCACTACGAGCCCCAGGCCGAATAGGCGGGCGTAGCGATTCATTCTTGTTGTGGTGGGGCTCATCTGGCGAATCGAACTAGATCCGGTCGATCCTGGTTGGGGCCGTCAAGTACTGGCGAAGACATGGTTCCAGCCCTTGACCACCTTCGCCCGCGGCAGCAGCTTCTGGACGACCTCACCGCTCGACGCTCGGTGGACGCCGAAAACACCGGCCGGCGTCACGTCTGAAAACGAAGTGATGCCTACGCAGGGAGAAAGCTGAAGCCCTCTGACGGACTCGAACTGTCGACCCCCTCCTTACCATCGCATCCGCCGCAAAGGTGGTCAGGTCGCGCTCCGCTCGCGTCATCGTCCTGGTTCGGGCGAGGAACCTTCGGCCCGTCCTCCGCGTGCGTGAGCCACGTCGGAGCGGCTAGCGCGAGCACGCGCCGCTGTCCGTCGGTGGCGCCGCTCTCGAGCTCGTGGAACGTGTACGCGACGTCGCCGCCGATGACGACGAGGCCGTCGGGCGTGTCGACGAGGACGCTCTGGTGCCCGGGCGTATGGCCGGGCGTCGGCAGTAGCCGGATGCCGGGGAGCACCTCCGCCTCGCCGTCGTGCTCGACGTAGGTCGCACCCGGGAAGTCGACCCATTCCTGCGGGTCATGAGGCGCTTGCAGCTCGAGCCGCTGAACGTGGATCGGCACATCGGGAAAGAGGCGGTTGCCGCCGCAGTGATCGAAGTGAAGGTGGGTGTTGATGACGCACACGACGTCTCGGGGGATGTTCTCCGGCATCGGCACCGGCGCGCCTTCCTCGTCCAGCTCCGGCGTCGAGTCGATCATGCCGGTGTCGACGAGGACGACGCCGTCGGCGTGCTCGATCGTGTGCACGTAGACGGGTAAGCCCGCGAAGGTGGCCGCGAGGTGAGCCGTGATCACGGTGTCATCCTGGTTGGGCAATCGGGTCCTCCAGATCGCTGGTGGGGGATCGGCATTTCGGTGCTGAGACCGCGATCAGGGCGCGGAACTCATCGATCACGCGGCGGCTAATAGCCTGCCGGGCCACGCGCGAAGGGTGGCCGCGGATCCCTCCAACGTTGAACGGCGTGCGACCCTGTTGCGACCTCGTGCGCCCCGGCAAGCTCCCCATCACGATAAAGGTGCTGCAAATCCGGGCATTCCCGCAGCCTCCGCTGACCCCCTCCTTACCGGGGATTCAGCACAGACAACACGAATCTCCGATTTGCAGGCCTCTTAGAGCCCTCTGACGGACTCGAACCGTCGACCCCCTCCTTACCATCGAGCGAAGAACCGGGAACGGCGGGCACAGCAGGGAAGCCGCGGGCACGAAAATCCCGCAAACCGAAGGGATCGACTACGAACGACTGACCGCGCGTGGACGCGCGTGCTCCCGCTGGTGTTCCCTCAGTGTTCCCTTCGGTGACGTCGGTTGGTCGGAGCTGAAGGGGAGTCGGCCGAACTCGGATTCACTGGCGCTCGGGGGAAGGTTGACGATCACAGCGTTGCCTGCTGCTCGGGTCGGCCGAGCAGGCCGCGGAAGCGTAACGAGTCACGCGAGGAGCGCTCCGCGGGCGGGAGGCGGCGGGCACGGGGCGGGACGCTACAGGGCCGGCCGCGGGTGCTGACCGCTGGGTCACGACTCGCGGATAGTCCGCGCGCAGGCCTCGAGCGTTTCGGGCCCCGAGCTGGAAACGCACTCGACCGTGGCCACTCGCAGCCCGCTGGACTCCGCAAACACGTCGAACCGGAGGTAAAGGTCGAGACCGGTGTAGTAGAACGAGCAGGACATGTCGTCCGGCTCGCCGTAGCAGTCGTCCGGGCCCGGCGGGAGCGGCCGGATCGGCTCAGGCGGCAGAGTCTCGAGCGCGCTGCGGGCGGTGGCGGAGAGCTGGTTCTCGCCCACCTCGTCGAGGCGGCCGGCGCTCCACGCCTCGAACACCTGGAGGCTTAAGGTGCGTCCGTCGGCGGGGTCTTCGTTGCCCTCGCTCCCGCCGCCGCGCAGCGCGACGAGGGCCACGGCGGCGGCTGTCGTGGCTAGGAGGAGGACGAGGCCGGCGAGGAGCGCGGTTCGGCGGCGCGGGGGCCGGCGTCGTGGCGGAGGCTCCTGTCCTGCGGGCGGGCCTGGCAGCGCCCGGGGCGGCGTCGCCGGCGCCTCTTCGGCCGCTCGCGCGGAGCGGGCCACCACGAGGCGGCCCTCGACGTCGAACGCCCACTTGCGCGGACGCTGCCGCGGCGATGTCTCGACCACCTGCTCGAAGGCATAGTCGTAGAGCTCGTCAAGGGTGATCCAGCCGTCCCCGTCGCGGTCGGCCTCGCCGCTCGCCAGGCCCTCGACGAGGACGCCGGTGAACACCGAACGAACCGGCTCGCCCTCGATCCGGTCGCCCTCGAAGGCGAACTGGAGCGCGTCCGAGGCGGTGATTACGATCCGGCCGCGCCCTTCGAAGCGGCTGCCCGTGCCGATCGCCCCCCCGGCCTTCACGCCCCGGCCGAACGCCCCGCTGTTGCAGCAGTCGAGCACGAGCACCTGGCTGCGGGAGCGGCACTCCTCCATCACGTCGTGCACGAACTGCGCCGGGACGGCGGTCGAGCGCGGGCGGTCGACGCGCGTGTCCGCGGTG
>JBKGUS010000217.1:0-2667 GCA_046462295.1 Thermoleophilaceae bacterium
CGAGGGCTGGTACTGCCCGCGCTGCGCCGACTTCAAGACCGACGCCGAGCTCGAGGACGGCAACCGCTGCCCCATCCACAAGATCGAGCTCACGCGCGAGAAGGAGGAGAACTACTTCTTCCGCCTGTCCGCCTTCCAGGAGCCGCTCGAGCGCATGTACGCGGAGCGGCCGGAGTGGATACGCCCGCGCAACCGCTACAACGAGGCGCTCTCGTTCATCAAGCAGGGGCTGAACGACATCTCGCTCACGCGCGGCCGGATCAGCTGGGGCGTGCCGGTCCCATGGGACGAGAACCACGTGTTCTACGTCTGGTTCGACGCTCTCCTCAACTACTACACGGCGCTCTCATTCGCGCGCGAGGGCGAGGACCTGACGGAGCGCTTCTGGCCCGCCACCGTCCACCTGATCGGCAAGGACATTCTCAAGTTCCACGCCGTGATCTGGCCCGCCATGCTGATGGCCGCCGGGATCGAGGTGCCGCAGCGGGTGGGGATCCACGGCTTCCTCCTGCTGGGCGAGCACAAGATGTCGAAGTCGCTCGGGAACGTGATCGAACCGTTCCACGTCGCCGACCTTTACGGCGCCGACGCCCTGCGCTTCTACGTCCTGCGCGAGGTCAGCTTCGGCGCCGACGGCGAGGTGTCCCCCGAGGGCTTCGAGACCCGCTACACGACCGAGCTCGCCAACGAGTACGGCAACCTCGCGAGACGCACGCTCGCCATGATCGGCCGCTACCGGGACGGTGCCGTGCCCACCGCCGAGCCGGACCCCGCCCTGACGGCCGCCTTCGACGGGCTCTCCCAGGCCGTCCACCGTCGCATCGACGAGGTCGAGCTCACCGGCGGTCTCGACGAGATCTGGCAGCGCATCAAGCTCCTCAACCGCTACGTGCAGGACGAGCAGCCCTGGCAGCTCGCCAAGGACGAGGCGCAGGCCGAGCGGCTCGACCAGGTGCTCTACTCGCTCGCCGAGGGCCTCCGCGTCGTATCCGTCCTCCTGCACGCGTTCATGCCAACCTCGGCGGAGCGCCTGCTAGGTGCGCTCGGGCGGGAGGACCGCTCGCTCGAGGGCGCCCGCTTCGGCGCGGTAGAGGGCGGTGCGCAGATCGGCGAGCTCGGACAGCTCTTCCCGCGCGTGGAGACCCCCGAGCCGTCCGCGGCTTGATGGCCGCCCTGCGGCCGTGATCGACACCCACTGCCACCTCGACCACTGCGACCCGCCCGACGCCGAGCTGGTCGAGCGGGCGCGCACGGCGGGGCTCACCCGGCTCGCCACGGTCGGCACCGGTCCCGCCTCCGTCGAGCGAGCCCTCGAGGCCGCCGGCGACCACGACGACGTGTTTGCCATCGTCGGCCGCCACCCGCACAACACCGAGGGCTTCGACCCAGGGGACCTCGAAACCATCGAGCAGGCCGCCGCGCATCCCAAGGTCCGCGCCCTCGGCGAGACCGGCCTCGACTACTTCCGCGACTACGCCCCCCGCGACGACCAGCGCCGCGCCTTCGAGACCCAGCTCGAGCTCGCCGCGCGCCTCCGGCTGCCGGTGGCGATCCACAGCCGCGCCGCCGAGGACGACACCTTCGCGATCCTGCGCGAGCACGCCGCCGCGGTCCCCGCCGTGATCCTGCACTGCTTCTCCGCTCCCGACCACCTCGAGGAGGCGGTCGAGCGCGGCTACCTCTGCTCGTTCGCCGGCAACGTCACCTACCCCAAGGCGACCGACCTCCAGCGCGCCGCCACCGAGCTGCCCGCGGAGCTCCTGCTCGTCGAGACCGACTCGCCATACCTCTCACCCCAGCCGCTCCGCGGCAAGCCGAACGAGCCGGCCAACGTCGTCCACACCGCCCACCACGTGGCCGGCCTCCGCGGTCTGTCCTACGAGGAGCTCGAGCGAACGGTGGAGGACAACGCCGCGCGGGTGTTCGGATGGTGAGCGACGAGCCGCGCCAGGCGAGCCTGCGGCGGCTCCGCCGCTTCGAGGTCCGGCCCAACCGCGAACTGGGCCAGAACTTCCTCATCGACAACAACATCCTCGGCGTGATCGGGCGCGCCGCCGAGCTCGTCCCGGACGACGTGGTCCTCGAGGTCGGCGGCGGCCTCGGCGTGCTGAGCGAGTACCTGGCGCCGCAGGTGCGCCACCTCCACGTAGTCGAGGTGGACCGCTCGCTCGAGGCGCCGCTTGCCGAGGCGCTCGCCCCGTTCCCCGACGCGACACTCCACCTCGCCGACGTCGTCAGGCTCGACCTCGCCGCGCTCGACCCCGCTCCGAACAAGGTCGTCGCCAACCTGCCCTACGGCGTGGCGGCCACCGTCCTCCTGAAGTCGATCGCCGAGTTGCCCGGTGCCACGTTGTGGGTCGCGATGGTCCAGCGCGAGGTCGGGGACCGGCTCGCGGCCGCTCCCGGCGGCAAGTCCTACGGCGCCACATCTGTCCTCGCCCAGCTCGCCTGCGAGGTCCGCTTCCTTCGAAGGGTGCCGCGCACGGTCTTCCATCCCGAGCCCAACGTCGAGTCGGCGCTCGTGCTGATGCGTCGCCGCGCCGCCGCCCCGTCGCGCGAGGTCACCGCCCTCGTCCACGCCGCGTTCGCCCACCGCCGCAAGGCGCTGTCCGGGTCGCTGGCGCTCGCGCCCGGCGCCCCGCCGGAGCTCCGCGACGCAGCCCGGCG
>JBKGUS010000218.1:0-11764 GCA_046462295.1 Thermoleophilaceae bacterium
GGGAGCCGAGGTGGTCGCGTCGGATCTGACGCCGGAGAACTTCGACGCCGGCCGCCGCGAGGCAGCGGCCCATGGCGTCGAGCTGGAGTGGGTAGAGGCGGACGTCGAGGCGCTGCCGTTCGCGGACGGCAGCGCCTCGACGTCCGCCTCTACCCACTCCAGCTCGACGCCGTGGGCCGCTGCCTCGCGGCGGCCGGCGTCGAAGTTCTCCGGCGTCAGATCCGACGCGACCACCTCGGCTCCCGCCTCGGCGGCGCGGATCGCGGTATTGCCCGTCCCCGCCGCGACATCGAGCACCCGCTGCCCGGGCGAGATCCCGCACGCTCTCACCAGCACCTCTCCGAGCTCCCAGACGGTCTCCTTGGCGAAGGCGTGGTAGTCGCCAAGCGCCCAGGCGGCCCGGGTTGCCGCCTTCAGCTCGCCGTCCCGGTCGGTCGTCGCCGCCGTCTCCTCGTCGGTCGTCATCTCGTCCCTCCGATCCTTTTTGCCGAAGGCCTGTGTCAGCTCCTCGATCCTCGCCAGCGCCGCGGCCTCGATCACCGCTCGCGCCGGGCTCAGCAGATGCTTCATTGCGCGACCGTAGCCCTGCGCGGTCGCCCTGACTTCGCCCGGATCGACCATTTACGGGCGGGCGGGGAGATAGCCACTTCTGGCTAGTTCGGGCGGCCTCGGGCGTCCTCGAGCATGCCGGAGCGCACCGCGCGAGCGGCCGCGGCCGTTCGCGAGGGGAGGTTGAGCTTGCGCAGGAGGTTGGTGACGTGGCGGTGGACGGTGTGCTCGGAGACCACCAGCCGCTCGGCGATCTGCCGGTTGGTGAGCCCCTCGGCGAGGAGCGCCAAGACCTCGCGCTCGCGCCGGGTGAGCCCGGACCGCTCGGAGCCGTCGGAGCCGTCGCGGCTCGAGCCCTCGATCAGCCGGCCGGCGCGCTTCGCCTCGGCCGCAGCGCCCAGCTCCAGCAGGCGGTCCCTGGCCGCCGTGGCCTCGTGCTCTGCCAGCTCGGCCCGACCGAGCGCGGCGAGGCTCGTGGCCAGCTCGATCCGCGCCTGCGCGGCCTCGAACGGCGCGCCGCAGCGCTGGAAGCGATCGACGGCGTCCTCGAGCAGAACCCGGGCTCGCTCGTGCTCTCCCGCGGCGGCCTCGAGCAATCCCTCGGTCGCCTCCCTGGAGGCGCGCAGCGGCTCGGTCCCGACGAGCCGCTCGACCTCCCGCAGGGAATCGAGCGCCGCCCGCGCCTCGTCGAGCTCTCCTCGCGCCACCCGGGAGCGGACCAGATGCTCGAACGCCGGGGCGCGGTCGACCTTGCGCTCAGCCGGCGCTTGGCGCAGCAGCCGCTCGACCAGCTCCACCGCCCGCCGCGCCTGCCCCTGGTCGAGCGCGATCCGGGCCCGGCAGAGCTGGGCGGCCGCGGACTGGCCGGCTCGATCGAGCAGCCGCACCGCCTCCTCGGTCCGGGCCTGCCGCCGCCGCAGCTCCGCGAGGGCGACCAGCGGGCCTCCCACCATCGCCGGGCGGGACCGAGTGAAGTCCTCGACCGCGGCTTCGAGCATCTCCTCGGCGTCCGTCCACTGCCCGCGCCACAGGTGGACGGCGCCGTACTCGGCGCGGCAGAAGGCCAGTATGTAGCGGCTCCCGTAGCGCTCGGCGAACTCGGCGATCGTGTCACACCACTCAAAGGCGCGCTCGTAGTCGAGCACGGCGGTGCAGGCGGTGACCAGGAAGCAGCACGCCCAAGCGCCCGAGATCGGGATCGTCGCCTCGCCGGCCATTGCCTTCGCCTCATCGAGGCAGCGCATGCCCTCGTCGACCTCCGCGCAGGCGACCAGGGTGGTTCCCTGGAGCGAGAGGCCGAGCATCTCGAGGTCGGGCACGTCGAATCGGCGCCCGACCTCGGCCGCTCGATCGCCGAGCTCCGCCGCCCTGGCGGTTTCGCCCGCGAGGTGGGCCATATAGCCCTCGTGAAAGGCCAACCAGCCATGCTCGGGCCGCGCCTCGATCCCGTCGAGCAGGCGGCGAGCCCGCCGCAGCCAGCCGCCCGCCACCGCCACGGCGCCGCGAAAGTCGAGCTGATCGGCGGCGAGCCAGGTGGCCATGCGCGCCGCGCTCGCGCGCTCGCCGCGCCGGCGGTAGAGGCGGTAGGCGCGCTCGCGCGCGTCGAACACGACACCCGCGTCGTCGAGCCACCACGCGGCCCAGCTCAGCCCCTCGAGGACCTCCGGCGTCTCCTCGCGGGCGAGGGCGTCCTCGAACGAGGCCCTGGCTGCCGCCCACTCGGCGTCGGCGAGCCTAGCCCAGCCGGCCACCCACGGGTCGGACGCAATGCCCTTCCCAACCTTTGCCATCCGGGCATTCTCGCGCCTCCAGGCCCCCGTGGCTACCGCCTCCGTGGTACCCCGCTCCGGCAAAGCGGTGCCGAGCGACAGCGGCGGCCACAACACGCGCGGTCAGTCCGCGCGATGCTGCGACCCGCAAGGCACCGATGTGCCTGGACAAGCGCCTGCGCCCATGCCCTGAGAGTGCTGGAACCACGGGAAGGGAGACTCTGCTCGCGAGCGAAGACGCCCGCATCCGTCGAAGGGCAGGTGCGCCACGTTTGCACCGTTCTTCGACTACAGCCCGCTCACGAAGCTCACGAGCTCCGGCACGATGCGCTCATGGGCGTCCTCTTGCAGGTAATGGCCAGCGTCCGCGAGCTTGGTGACGCGGGCGTCCGGAAAGGTGTCGAGCCAGAGGGTCTGCAAGTAGTCGGGCAGGAAGGCGGGATCCTTCATCGCCCAGGTCACGTGGACTGCCTTGGAGCGGAAGTGGTGCCTGAGTCGCTCCTCGATCTCCGTATTCATCGCTAGCACCGGTCCCTCGTTGGTGATCGGGATCTCGCGCGGAAACACGAGGATCGCGGTCCGCTCCGCCCAGCCCTCGTGCACCGAGGCGTACGCGCGCTTGATGGTCGGGGTGAGGCGCTCTCTGTGCACGATGCCCTGCCCGAAGAGGAACCCGCGCTTGAACGCGTCAAGACCCTTGACGAGCACCTCACCGATCACCGGTGTGCGGAACAGGCGCAGTGGGAGCGGCAACGGAACCTTCTCCTTGCCGGGGGGCAGGCGCTCGGGCTTCCAGCCGTGCGCCCAGGTGTTGAGGATGAACAACCCGTCCACCCGCTCCGGGTGCCTCGTCGCCCAAGCGAGGCCGATCGGGCCTCCCCAGTCTTGCGGGACCACCGTCGCGCCGGTGAGATCGAGCGACTCGAGCAGCGCGTCGAGCCGCTCTGCGTGCCGGGGCACCCGGTAGAGCTCGGGGTCGTTCGGCTTGTCGGAGCGCCCGAAGCCGAGATGGTCGGGCACGATCGCCCGGTGGCCTGCCTTAACCAGGGGCGGGATGAAGTTGCGGTACAGGTAACCCCAGGTGGGGTTGCCGTGCACCATCACGACCGGTCGGCCGTCGGGCGGGCCTTCATCGACGTAGTGCATGCGTCCGTCGGGCGCGTCGAACCACTTCGGCTCGTACGGCCAGGTCCCGTCGAAGGTCCAGTCGATGACCCGCGCCACGGCTCGATCATATTCCCGGCTCGCCCTCAGGCGCTCGGGCCCTGCGCGCCCTGCTCACGCGGTCCCGTCCGCAGCGAGAGCGAGCGGGTGGACCGAGCGAGGCTACCGCGCGGCGCCTGGAGCAGTAGCGCATAGGGCCGCGCGGCTTGCGTTCATGACGCCCGGCTGGGGGCGGCTCCTGGCGGGCTCGCGTTGGCGACGCTCTGAAGCAGCCGGGCCGCTGCGGCCTGGAATCGACGCACGTCGCCGTACGGTCGCGCGATCAGCATCGCTCCTTCGAGGCCGCCGATGATCGCTTGCGCCGCCTCGCTCGCCGATCCGCCGAGGGGCAGCGATCCCTCCTCGTCGCCCTGCTCGAGCACGCTCGTCAGCCAGGCCTCGTTCTCGTCGAAGAACCGGATGACCGCACTCCGCATCGGCTTCGGGAGGGTGTCGTAGTCGGCGGCGAGCATGCCGCACAGGCACATGCGCTTCTCGCGCAGGACGTCGGCGTAGAGCTGGGCGTAGGCGTCGAGCTTGCCGGGCGCGTCGGCGCCGCGCCGATCGATCGCCTCCAACGCCTCGGCGAAGCGGCCGGCATAGCGCCCGATGAGCGCCTCGCCGAGTTCGGCCTTTCCGGCGAAGTGGTAGTGGAGACTGGCCTTGCTGATCCCGAGCTCCGAGGCGACGTCGGCGTAGCTGAAGCCGTTGAAGCCGCGGCTCTGCACGAGCCGCTCGGCGACATCGAGGATGCGAGAGGCCGTGTCGGTGTTGCTTTGCTGTCGCTTTGCCGCCATCGCCGCATCCTCCCGCACCACGGGCCTTGACAACTGACCTACTAGTAGGTCAGATTAGCAACCGCACCTGGTCCACGACGTCGGGGGAGAAGATGACCCAGAGGCACGAGACGGAGCACAAGGGCTTCGCGCAGCCCGATGAGACGCGCGAGTTCCCGAACGGGCGGCCGAGATCCTCAAGGTCGGAGGCGGCGAGGTGGGGCGGTTGGTGTTCGAGCCCGGCTGGCGCTGGTCGAACGACGTCAAGCCGATCGCCGACACCGAGAGCTGCGAGGCGCCGCACTTTCAGTACCACGTGAGCGGCCGGCTCGCGATCCGGATGGACGACGGCACCGAACTCGTCGCCGGCCCCGGCGACATCACCTCGCTGCCGAGCGGCCACGACGCCTGGGTGGTCGGCGACGAGCCGGTGGTGGTCGTCGACTGGTACGGGGCGAGCAACTACGCAAAGGGCGGCTGACCGCCCGGTCGACGAGCGAGGAGCCGGCACGCCGATGGCGATCGGCCGCTGGTCTCGCGGGAAGCCAGGAACCGGTGAATGAGGAGGAAGAAATGACAGTCAACGCGAAGGCGACAGACGCCTACTCGATCGCGACCCCTGAGCAGGCGCTCGACTTCATGGCCGACTACCCCGGCTACGGTGAGCAGCGGTGGTACAGCGATGCGCTCGCGACCGAGCAAGTCTCCTTCAGCTGGCGGCGGATGCCGCCCGGTACCGGCGGCCGGGGAAGCTACGGCCACCGGCACCCAGGCCAGGAGGAGGTGTATTTCGTGATCTCGGGGACGGTCACCTTCAAGGTCGACGACGACGTCTTCGAGGCAACGCCGCAGACCGCGGTGCGGATCGGCGGCGACGCGTATCGGTCGGTCCACAACGACAGCGATGACGAGGCACAGCTCCTGATCTTCTCGCCCCGGCTCGCCGAGCCGCCGCTCGAGACGCGGGACGACTTCTGGCCGTGATCGCAAAGCAGGACTCGGCGGCCGACCTGGAGCGGACGATCCACCGCTACAACGAGGCGTGGAACGCCCACGATTTGGACGCGATCGTATCCATGCACGCGCCCGACATGACTTTCGAGAATCACACGGCCGGTGAGTTGGCGCAGGGCGACGAGGTTCGCCAGCACATCGCCTCTATCTTCGAGACCTGGCCCGACATCCACTTCGCGACGCGGCGGCTCTACGTCCGCGACGGCGTAGTTACTCAGGAGTGGACCGCGACCGCCACCCACCGGAGCACCATGCGGCGCGGCGATCTGGTGGCCGAGCCGACGGGCAAGAGAATCGAGTGGCGCGGCGTGGACGTGATTCCTTTCGAGAACTGCCTGGTGAAGCGCAAGGACGTCTACTCGGACTCCGTCTCCATCCTGCGTCAGATCGGCCTGCTCGACGGAGACTGATGTGCTGCAAGTCAAGTCGCTTTGGTTTCCTCGACTCGCATCGAGACCGCCGCGCCGTCCTAGACGAGCAGCTCGTAGCCGTGGTCCCTGACGACCGCCTTCAGCCGCTCGATCTCCTCCGCGGTCGGCTCCTCGTCGGGTGGCGGCGGGAGCGTGCGGCTTGGGGCGGGCTCGCTCGTCGCCCTGATGACGTCCTCGATGCCGCCCGGGACCAGGATGAAGAGCATGCGGCAGCCCCGATCGCCGACGGTGAAGCGGTGGGGGATGTCGCGCGGCCCGAAGACGTAGTCGCCCGCGGATGCCTCGATGGTCTGATCGCCGACCTCGAAGGTGACCTCGCCCTCGAGGATCCAGAAGCCCTCGTCGTCACGGTGGTGGACGTGGAGCGGCGCCTCGGCGCCGGGGGGTTCGGTCACCTCCACGATCGTCATATGTCCGCCCGTGTCGGCGGCGGTGGCCTTGATCTCCGCGAGCGCGCCGAACCACCAGCGCGCCTCCCCTTCGCGGTTGCGGATCGCCATCGGCTCCAGCGTCTGCATTTGACGTGTCTGCTGCGTCACCTGTCCTCCTCTGTAGTCGCGTCGTCGCAAGACAGGAGAGCGATCGCGTAGCGCCATCCGCGGTCGCCGCCGCGGCGCACGACGTTGATGCCTCGCTTGGCAACGATCAGCCCCGTGCTGCGCGCCTGGAGGACCCGGCGCGGCTCGGCGAGATACATTCGGTCGTGCTCCCACATCTCGCCGGCCAGCCGCGCGATCTCGTCTCCACCGCGCGCCTCACGCGACCCGTCGCCGAGCACGGCGCCGTCCTCGAACAGCTCGGCCAGCACCTCGCGGTCGCGGATTACGAATGCGTCCTCGAGCAGCGTTTCGAGCTCCTCTGGCGTTCGCGCTCCCTGTCTCATCGGGGCGCGATGGTAGATCTCGCGACGTCGCCTGCCTATTCCAGAAAGCTGGTATTTCGCTTTGGCGCCGGCGGGCGTAGCATCAGCCCATCACGACCAGCCGTGCTGGTACACGCTCGATCCGGGGTCGCTTCTTATCACGAGCCACTACCACGACGGGCTGCCGCAGTACCCGCCCAAGATGCTGCGCCATGAGTACTACGGTGACGACGTCAATCAGATCTCCGACGTGGTGCGCTCGGAGTCCGGGATCTTGACCCTGCATGAGGCGACCGGAGGCGATCCTTCCTCGAGCCCGAGCTGGCACATGAACATGGCGATGGGCGGCGACCAGGAAATGATCGCCGCGCTGCGGAGCGGCGGCGCGGTCTGGGGCGCCGTGGGGCACTATCGGGCCCCGGGCGAGCCGATGTTCGACGGCGAGGACCAAAGCGGCACCTCGGTAGGTAGCCGAGGGTCGGTCTCCCCGGCGCTCGAACATGGTCGGCGCCGAGAGAGCGAGCCGGCTGCCCCTATCTAACGGTCTGGACTCGTACGCTGGCCATTGCCGCGCCGCCGCGTGTGCCATCCCGGTGATCGCATCCGTAAAGCCGCTCTGACGCGTCGGCAAAGTTCCGCCACAGCCCATTGCGCGTACGTTCCGGTAGCTCCCGGGCCCTCAAGATGAATTTTGCCGCAGTCTGCGGGCTGCTGCTCTCGATTGCGAGCCCGGAGGGGTACGAGGCGGCTTCGAGATGAGCGCGGAGGGCCGGCGGACCCTCAGGCCCGCCGGCCCCGCGCGCGTCTTCAGCCGCCCTGGAGCCCGGAGAACGGACCCTCGGCGTGCACCACGCGGCCGCCGACCACGGTCAGCAGCGACCGCAGGTTGCGGATGGCGTCAGTGTGGACCCGGAAGTAGTCGTCGCTGAGGACGATCAGGTCGGCGTGCTTGCCGGGCTCGATCGACCCCAGGCGGTCCTCCTGGTCCAGGAACCACGCGCAGTCCGCCGTCGAGGCGCGCAGCGCCTCTGCTCGCGTGAGTCGCTGGTCGGCCGGCACGCCGGGCACCTCCGGGTCGAACGTCCGGCCACTCACCGCGTACCAGAGCCGCACGAACGGCGTCCAGGGCGCGACGTTCATGGCGTCGCTCGCCAGGCACATCCGCACGCCGCTCTCGAGGATCCGGCGGAACGGCGGGTGGAAGCCGCGCCCAATCGCGCCGCCGTCCGCCGGCGTCATGCCGATCCCCAGGCGGGCCGCCCGCTCGAGCGTCACCTCGCTGGGCCCGACGTTGTCCTCGCCCGGATGCGCGATCGTCCAGCGCAGGTCCTCGATCGGATGGATCTCGTTGGCCTGCTCCCACGCGTCCAGGATCGCCACCTGGGTCTCGTGCTCGCTGGCGTGGTTCTCGAAGCTCAGCCGATTCCGGGCCAGGTGCTTCGAGATCTCCAGGTACTCCTCCGCCGGGGGCGGTTGGTTGCCCGGGCAGAACACCTCCTCACCGACTCCCAGGTAGCGGAGCATGTCGTCACCAAGGAACCCAAGTGCGTGGCGGGTGTCCGCCAGGACCTGCTCCAGCCCCCCGAAGTTGTTCATCAGGTGGAACGCCACACGGGCGTCGAGCCGGTTGCGGCGCCGCAGCTCGAGCACCGGCTGGTGCCCGTGCAGCCCGACGGCGAACTCCAAACAGCCGCCCTGCGGGTTGAACGGCTGCTGGTTGCCCTCCGGGTCCTGCCATGCCGTAAGGCCGAGCGCGTTCGCCGCCGCGACGAAGTCCTCCAGGCAGCGTGCCTGCTCCTCGATCGACAGCGCGTCCAACTGCTCGATGATCTTCGCGCCGGCCTGCGCCACAGCGGGCCCCATGAGCTGCCCGGTGGGCCGACCGTCCGGCCCCACGACCACGCCGGGCATCCCGGCTTCCAGCCCGGCTGCCTCGAGCGCCGCCGTGTTGACCTGCACCCCGGGGAAGCTGACGAAGCTCTGCACCCACACCGGGTTGTCCGGGGCCGCGGCGTCGAGCTCCGCCAACGTCAACATGCCGGGTTCGTCCAGCTGGCGAACCGTCCAGCCGGTGGTCGTAAAGATCCAACGGCCGTCGGCGAGCTCCGCGGCCTTTGCCCTGTACAGCTCAAGTGCCAGGCTGCGACTGGTCACGTTGTCCAGCCGTACCGCCTGCGTGAAGCAGTGGTAGCCGTTCCGCAGACCGTGAAGGTGACCGTCGATCAGACCGGGCAACACCCGCCGACCACGCAGATTCACAACTGTCGTGGAGCGCCTCGCCAGCCCCCGGATCCGACCGCTGCGGCCCGTCGCGACGATCTTGCCGTCACGGACCGCCACCGCCTGGACCGTCGATCCGTGCTCGTCGACTGTCGAGATCTTGCCGTTGTAGAGGACGAGGTCGGGCGCCCCCTTCGCCTTGTCCTTTCCCTCGCCGCCCCAGCCCGAATAAGCCCCCGTGCTGACCGCTAGCGCCGCCGTCAGCGCAGCCGCAAGCGCAGCCACCATCGCCGGCCGCCACCGCGGCCGTCTACGCGGTTCCATCACTCCTCCTTCGAAGCCCTTGCAGAGCCGAGCCCCGGGCGCAGCCGGCCCAGTCTTGCGCTCCTTTGCGGAGCTGTCAATAACCCGAAATAGGGGACACCCGACCCCCGCCAGCGCCCCCGCCCTCGCCCGCCGAACGAGCGTCTTAGAAGACCCTCGGCGGATCGCCGCTGGGACAAGGTGCAGCACCGCGCGGCACCCCCCGAGCCGCGACGATCGCTACTACGGCGAATGGACACCCGCACCGCCGCCCGCGCTTTCGTCGCCACCTCGTGCCCTCGGTCTACCTCCGACAATCGCAAGCGCCGAGCTGAGCCGCCGTGTCGAGAAGGTCGTCGCCAGGGCGCGGGCTAGCGCCGCGCGGCGTCCGCGCTAGCGGGGCGCGTCAGGTCGCCGCCGCCGGGTAAGGCTTTGAGATGCCCCGCGTCCTGCTGCGACGCATACCGGCCCTGGACAGTGAGTTGTTCGAACGCGTGGCCCGCACGCACACGCCCGAGCTAGACCGGATCATCCCCGCGCTCACCCGCGCGGCTAACAACTCGCAGCTGTGGCTGGGGATCGCGGTTCCTCTGGCGGCCTGTGGCGGCCGCCGGGGCAAGCGCGGGGCGCTGCGCGGGATTAGTTCGATCGCGGCCACCTCGCTGCTTGTCAACCAGGGTGTCAAGCGCGTGGTGCGCCGGCCCCGGCCCTCGCTTCGCCACGTCCCGGCCGTGCGCCGGCTGCCGGTGCAGCCGCTGACCACCTCGTTCCCGTCCGGGCATGCCGCCAGCGCCGGCGCCTTCACCGCCGGCGTGGGGGCCGAGCTGCCCGGGATCACGCCCGTGATCGCCTCGCTGGCGGCAGCCGTCGCCTACTCGCGCGTCTATGTCGGCGTGCACTATCCCGCCGACGTGGCAGTGGGGGCCGGGATCGGGGTCGGCATGGCGTTTGGGACACGGCGGATCTGGCCGGCGGAGCCGCGCCGCACGAAGCGCGTCGCGGCCGGCGGCGAGCGGCGTTGGCTGCGGCCGAACCGCGATGGTGATGGCCTAGCGCTGGTCGTCAACCCGGGGGCGGGACCGGCGCTCGGCCCGGCCGCGCTCGAGGACATCCGGCGTCGGCTGCCGAGCGCGCGGATCGTCGAGGTCGGGCAGGGCGAGGAGCTCGATGCGGTCTTGGGACACGCCGCGCAAAGGTGCGCGGTGCTGGGGATCTTCGGCGGCGACGGCTCCGCGCTGCGCGCCGCGCAGGCGGCGCTCGCCGCCGGGACGCCGCTGCTGGTGCTGCCGGGGGGGACGCTCAACCATCTGGCCCGCGACCTCGGCATCGAGTCCGTCGACGACGCGCTCGCGGCCCTCGAACGGGGTCAGGCGGTCGAGATCGAGGTGGCCGCCATCGACGGCAGGCCGTTTCTTAACAGCGCGAGCTTCGGCGCGACCACCCGGATGGTCGACGCGCGCGAGCGGTTCGAGCAGAAGCTCGGCCGCTGGCCCGCCCAGGCCGCCGCGCTGCTCTGGGCGCTGCGCCGGTCCGGCCCCCAGCCGATGCTTATCGACGGGAAGGAGCGCAGGCTGTGGATGGCGTTCATCGGCAATTGCCGCTACAAGCCGGAGGGCTTCGCCCCCAGCTGGAGGCCCCGCCTCGACGATGGCCTGCTCGACATCCGGCTGATCGAGGCGTCGGGGCGCTGCTCGCGGCTGCGGGTCGCGCTGTCGGTGCTGACCGGCCGGTTGTCTCGCTGCCGGGCGTATCGCCGCTGGGAGGCGCCGGCGCTAGAGGTGGGCTCGCGCAACGACGCACTGCGGCTGGCGCGCGACGGCAACACCTTCGACGGCAGCCCCAGCTTCCGGGTCGAGAAGCTGCCGCAGCGGCTCACGGTCTACACCCCATCCCGCTAAGCGGCTGGCGGCGAAACCAGCTCGACTACCTGTAAGTCATCGGCCCGAGGAGATCATCGCCACCGTCCGCGGACGACGCCCCGATGATGTCCGCCAGCGCGGCCTCCGCTTTGACCAACCGCGTGACGACAGCCGGAGAGCGGCACGGCGCTCCCGCTTCCCCGAACGGGAGCAGGCGCCTGCGCCTCAGACCCGGGCGATAGTGCCCATCGTCCGAAGCGGGCGCGTCGGGCACCGGGGCCGAGACGCTCGCTCTTCGTCGTTCTCAGGAGCGAGCCTCACAGGCGTGACCGCGGCCGCCGCGGCCGTGGTCGCCGAGCGCACCGACTCGAGCGGCCACTAGGGCGTCCGCCGGCGGGCCGCGAAGGCCGCGATCAACGAGCCCGAGGAGCGTCTTGACGGCGCCGTGGCGTGACGCCCGCTAAGGGCCCGCGGTCAGCTGGCTCACCGAGAAGGTCGCGCCCGCCGGGTCGGCGAGCACCGCTTCGCGGAACGGCCCTGCGTCCTCGGGGCCGGCGACGACCGAGCCGCCGAGCTCGGTGGCGCGCGCCGCGGCTGCGTCGGCGTCGGCGATCCAGAAGTCGGCCCTCCAGTGTGCCGCCTCGCCGTCACCGGCACGCGCCAGCACCGCCACGACCTCACGCGACACCGGCTGCTCGGGGACCCCGCCCACGTAGCCGGGGAGGCGCCACAACAGCATCGAGCCGAACGCCTCCGTCGTCCAGCCGAGCACCGCACC
>JBKGUS010000219.1:0-12800 GCA_046462295.1 Thermoleophilaceae bacterium
GGCCGGCAGCGCTGCGTGCGGTGGATGCGCCCGTTGGCCTTGCCACACCAGGCGTCGTGCTGGGCCTGGTAGTCGAGCTCGTTCGCGACCGAGCGGCCCGGCTCGAAGCTGGTCCGCATGAAGCGGTGCGAGCGCTCGAGCGCGCCCTTGGCCTCGGGATCGCGTGCCTCGAGGATCAGCCAGCCCACCCGCAGCACGCCGCAGAAGCCGGCGAAGGCGTCCGTCGGCCGGCCGCCGCCGGCGTGGATCGCGCCCTCGCGGTCCCAGACAAGCCGCTCGGGCAACGAGCCGAGCCGGGCCAGACAGCGACTCATGCCGAACAGCAGCTCGGGCGCCTCCTTCGAGAAGACCAACGCTCCGGCGAGCGTGCGCGAGTAGCCCAGCTCCGCCGTCACGAGCCAGGCCCGGCGCGTCTGCCCGTGGCCGACCGGGATCTCCGAGCGTGGCTCGAACAGGTCGAACTGGCACAGCTCGCCGGGTCGGTAGATCGTGCGCTGGTAGGTGCGCCTGGGGGCGAACAGCGGACGCACCTCGCGCAGGTAGTCGTCCAGGATCGTCTTCGAGCCGGTGAAGCCGAGCTCCCAAAGCAACTCCAGCACCCGCTTGCCCGGGATACTCGGATCGTCCTGCAGCAGGCGGTGGATCTCATCCTTGAAGGGGTCGAGCTTCGAGGGGCGCCGCGGACGCTTGTAACTCGGCGCGCCTTCACGCCGCAGGGCCCGGCGGACCGTGTTGCGGTCGTGGCCCGTGCGCTTGGCGATCTCGCGGATCGACAGCCCATCGACCTCGCTCATCGGCCTAATCTCCGCCCAGCGCCGCACCTCGAGCACCGCGCTCCTCCTCGCCTCGGTCCCTTGACCTGGCGAGGGTCAGCCTCGCACCGGACGAGACCCATCACCCCTTCGGCGGAGGGTGCGATTTCGACCGGCCCAAACGGGTGATTATTCGGGCGGCACCTACAGCTTCGCGATGGCACAGGTCTACGCCGAGGCGCGGCGGACTCAGGGCGAGAGCGAGTTTCTCGACGCTCTCGTCTCCTCGCCGCGCGCGGTCCACCGGCAACGGCTGCGGGCTGGGGGTGACATCGCGGCCGTCAGCGGCGAGCGACTGCGAGTGGCGCTCCGCCTCATAGGTGCGACGGGGTCCGCGGGGGATGGCGAGGAGTACAAGCGCTTCGTGCTCGCGGTTGGCCCAGGCTGCCGCGGAGGCCCACAAGGAGGGAGTCTCATCGGCATCGGCGGAAAGCAGCTCAGCGCCGAGGAACAGGCAGCGTTCGACGAGATCCGAGGCATCTTGGCCGCCCGGCCCAGGACGCGGCAATAGTCAGCGGCGAGCGGGAGCGCGGATTTAGCCCCGTGACCGCGAGAACTTCGGTGTGTGCCGTCAGCGGTGGTCGTCGATCAGACGGCGGGCCATCGACTGGGCTCGCTGCGCGGCAGCCCCGTCGCCCTCGGCCGCCGCGATGATCGAGCCCTTCATGAGGATGTGCCACGAGTGCGCGAACGAGCCGGGGTCGCGGAGGCCTGCTTCCTCGGCGAGGGCTTGGACGATCGAGCGGATGTTCTCGAGGTGCCGCACGCTGGCCCTGCCCGCGGGGTGTCGAGGCCCCAGTTCGAGCAGCACGTTGATGAAGGAGCACGCCTCGAAGTCCTCGTCGCGGAACCACTCGTCGAACGCGTCGAAGATGGCGAGTAGCTGCTTCTCCGGGCTGGAGGCGCGCCGTCGGGCCTCTTTCTCGACCCAGCCGTTCGTCCAGCGCTGCTCGCGGCGCTCGAGAAAGGCGACGACAAGATCGTCCTTGGAGGGAAAGTGGCGGTAGAGCGACGCCTTGGCGACGCCGGCCCGCTCGATCAGCTCGTCGACTCCCACCGCGCGGATACCACGACGGGAGAACAGCTCGTAAGAGGTCTCGAGAATGCGCTCGCGGACGGGTCTCGCCGGACGGACGGGTCTCGCCGGAGAGGCGGATTGAAGGCTGCCGGCCACTGGCCGAGCATAGCGCTCTAGACAGACCCGTCTCACTGTGATAGAAGACTGACCTGTCTCTTCGAGGCCGAGGTTCATGTGGCTTTGGGGCCTGCTGGCCTTGACCTCGAAACAGCTGTCCTAGAGGGGGACGAAGCGCGGCCGAGCCCGGTCACGAGGCGGACCTTTGTCAGGTCAAACACCGACGGAGGTCCAACGCATGACCGCAATAGTGCTCGCCGCGGCGAGCCCAGCTCGCATTCCTCGCCGTCCCGTACGCGACCGCGCCGCGGCTCGGGAGGTCGAGCGCCGCTTATTGGTCAGGTACTACCACGAAGGCGACCTCGCCGCGCGCGAGGAGCTGGTCGAGCGGTTCCTGCCGCTGGCACGCGATCTCGCGCTTCGCTACACGTACACCGACGAGCCGTTCGACGACCTGCTGCAGGTCGCGAGTCTCGGCCTGATCAAGGCGATCGACCGGTTCGAGCCCGGCCGCGGAACGAAGTTCACGAGCTATGCCGCCCCGACCATCCTCGGCGAGCTGAAGCGCCACTTCCGCGACAAGGGTTGGGCGCTGCACGTGCCCCGTGACCTGCAGGAGCGCACGCTCGCGGTGAGCCGCGAGACCGAGGTGCTCTCGAAGACCCTCGGCCGCTCGCCGAAGGTGCGCGAGGTGGCCGCCGCGCTCGGCTGCAGCGTGGAGGACGTGCTAGAGGCCCAGGAGGCCGCGGCCAGCTACGAGGCCGCCTCGCTCGATGCCCCCACCGCCCGCGACGACGAGGAAGCCGCGGCACTGGTGGACATGATGGGCGGCGAGGACTCCGCCTACGACCTGGTCGAGAGCCGCGACGCGATCGCGAGCACCTGGAAGGCGCTACCCGACGTGGAGCGCCAGGTGCTCGAGCTGCGCTTCATGCACGACCTCACCCAGCGCGAGATCGGGGAGCGGATCGGCTACTCGCAGATGCACGTCTCGCGCCTGCTGCGCCGGGCGCTCAACCGTCTGGAGACGGCCGCAGCCGCCGCCTGAGCGAGCGTGCGTTCTCGACGGCAAATCCCTCCCAGTCGTTGTTGAAGTAGACGAGGATCTCGGCCCGGCGGCGCCACTGTGCGATCCGCCGGGCCCACTCCTCGATCTCGGTCTCGGAGTAGTTGCCACGCCGCCCGCGCCGGCCGTGGTGCAGGCGCACGAGCGTCCAGTCGGTCGTCAGCTCGCGCGCCTGGAAGGGCCACTTCGGGTGGTCGCCGATCACGAGCGCGGCGCCGTGCTCGCCGAGCACGTCGTAGACCGCTTGCGTGAACCAGCTCTCGTGCCTGAACTCGAAGCAGTGCCGCCCCGCGGGCAGCTTCGGAAGCGTCTCGGCGATCAGAGCGACGTTCGCCTTGAAATTGGCGGGGAACTGCCACACGATCGGCCCCAGCTTCGGCGAGCGCACGAGCGGCTCGATGCGCTCGTAGTAGCGCTCGATCCCCTGCTCGATGTCCCGCAGGCGCCGGATGTGGGTCAGGTAGCGGCTTGCCTTTGCGGCGAAGAGGAAGTCGTCCGGAGTCTGCTCGACCCAGCGCGCCACGGCATCGCGCGAGGCGAGCCGGTAGAAGGTCGAGTTGACCTCGACCGTGTCGAACTCCTCCGCGTAGCGCTCGAGCCAGCGCCCCTTGCCGAGCCCCTCGGGATAGAGGCGGCCGCGCCAGTCGTCGTAGTTCCAGCCGGAGCAGCCGATACGGACCGGCTTTACCGAGCTACTCGCTGAGGAGGGTCTGGCGGTCCCGCTCCGTGAAGTCGACCTTGTCGGTGCGGGCCTGCTCGCGGTGGTCATGGATGCTGGCCGCCTGCTTGCGGCGCCGGTTGAAGTCGACGAATGCGGCGATTCCGATCGCGACGACGGCGACCGGAAGCGCCACTACGACCGCTCCACCCATGAAGGTCAGCGACATCACGACGAGCGCCAGGGCGAAGGCGGCTACGACGATCGTGAATCCAGACATGTTTAGGGCGTACCCGCACCGGGACGGGGCAAACGGCTCGTGTCGACCACCTCGAAGGCGCGTCCGGGCACCCGGTGCAGCGTGTGCAGCTGGTCGTTGTCCCAGCCCCGGTGCGGCGCGCCGCTCACGTACCAGGACGAGCCGTTGTCCGCCAGGATCATCCCGTAGCGCTTGAGTGCCCGCAGCACGACGCGCGCCTGGCGCGGGAAGCGCGAAATCCGGTAGCCGCGCTTCAGCCGAAGGCGCTGGCCCATGGCGGGCAGGTCGGGATCGGTCAGTTCGGAGGCGAAGTGGCGCGCCGGGTAGACGAACGCGCGTCGCGTGCGCTCGGCCGTGAAGCGCAGCGCGTGGTCGATGCTGCCGCGCCGCACCTCGTCGTAGCGGGCGAGCCCGGGCAGGATCGGCAGGCCGGCGGCGTCTGCAGACGTCCAGCCGCGCGGCCGCAGCCGGTTGGAGCGCAGGTTCCACACGGCGCCGGACCCCGCCCGCCAGCGCGCGCCGCCGCGCACCGGGTACGCGGCGAACAGCTCGTACAGCCGGCAGCGGGAGCGGTCCACGACGATCACGTGGCGGTCGCCATCCGAGCGGCGGCCGCCTTCGATCGGCACGCGCGGCGGGATCGGATAGCGCACGCGGTCCGACTCGGACGCGTACTCGAAGCTCACCCTCACCTTGCGCTGGCCCCGACCGACGGTGGCGAACGGGATGCCGATCGGGCCGCCCTCCCACAGCCCCGAGCCGAAGTCGGCGTGCATCGCCTCGTCCAGGCCGATCGAGCGGACGATCGCGTCCGAGCGCGGGTGCAGCGGCAGCCGGTCGATGCGCAGGTTCCAGTGGTTGTCGCGAGGAAAGACGGGACAGCCGGGCGCACCGGGGAGCGAGACCGGGCCGGGCGCGGCCGGGGCGAGCGTGGCGAGCGCCAGCGCCCCCGCCGCCAGAGCGGCTCCGAGGGCCGCCGCGACGGCGCGTCCTACTGTCCCGATGGCCCGAACCTGCTCGTCTCTCCTTCGGGCATGCGGCCGTCGCGGCCGACGTAGCCGTCCTTGCCCCCGGCCACGAGGTAGACCGCCGGCTCGTCGCCCACGTTCTTGACCTTGCGCACGGTCGAGGCGTCCACGCGCGCGAGACCGCCGGGGCCGAGCACGTGGGTGGTGTCGTCGCCGAAGGTCATCTCCACGCGCCCGCGGTGGATGAAGTAGAGCTCCTCCTGCTCGTCGTGGAAGTGCCGCCCGGTCTCATGGCCGGGCGGGATCTCGATCGCGTTGACGCCGAAGGCGGTCACGCCGAGCGCTCGGCGCACCTTCCGGAAGCCCGGACCGTCGGCCAGCGCGTCCACGTTCGCGACCGCGAAGCCGTCGCCCTCGACCGGTTCGTGCACCTCGTCGGCCATGTGGGCAGCCTACGCCACGCGCTCGGCGCTGCGCAGCCCGCCGCGCGCCCACAGCACGGTCACGGCCGCGAGCAGGAGGGCCACGCCGAACGCGGGCAGCACCTGGGTCGGATCCCCTTCGAGGAACCCGCGGCCGGCCTCGAGCACCAGCGTGACCGGGTTCACCGACGCCGCCGCCTGGACCCAGCCGGTCAGCAGGTCGTAGGGAACCCAAACGGGAGCGAGGAACAGCGCCAGGAAGGCGGGCACCTGGATCGCCGGGCCGGCCTGCATCGTGCGCAGGCGCATCGCCACCCCGCTTCCGAACAGCACCGCGGCCGCGTTCAGCGTCAGCGCGAGCGTGTAGAGGCCCACGAGATCGACGGCGCTCCCGTCGATCGAGAGCCCGGCAACGAGCGCCACGGCGGTGATGAGGGCGATCGTGAAGACCGCACGCAGCAGCGCGGCGAGCCAGTAGCCCGCCACGATGCCGCCGCGCCTCCGGGCCGCCAGCATCAGCCGGCGCGAGAAGCCGGACTCGAAGTCGCGCGCCACCGAGAAGCCGGTGAAGATCCCGCCGAACACCGAGGCCTGCAGCAGCACGAAGCCGTAGACGAAGGTCGTGTAGCCGGCGCCGTAGTCGAATCCCGGGATCGAGTCGACGCGCGACAGACCGCCGGCGAACGCCGTGAAGAAGAACAGCGGGAACAACAGGGCGGGCACGATCATCGCCGGATTGGTGAAGAAGTTGTGTACGTTGCGCCAGCCGACGGCGAACGCGACCGACCAGAACCCGCTGCGACTCATGTCCTCACCATCCGCGTACGAAGCGCCGACGACGCCGCCGCCAGCGCGATCAGCGCCAGGCCGCCCGCGCATGCGAAGCCGAGCACGATCGCCTCGCCGTCCCAGCCAGTGATCACGAGCGAGCGGATGCCCTCGAGCATGTACGAGACCGGGTTGTAGGTGGCGACCGTCTGGAACCAGTCGATCTCGATCAGGTTGCGCGGCAGGGCCATCGAGGACATGAACAGGGCGGCGAAGAGCAGCGGGAACACTCCCTGTACTGCCTCGCCCGAGCCGCTCCGCAGCGCGACGAAGGCGCCGATGCAGCCGAAGGCGAGCGAGATCGTCAGCGACATCGCGACGATCACGAGCGCGCCCCCGAGCCCCGCTTCGATGCCGGCGCCGAAGGCCACCCCCACCAGCAGGAAGGTCACCGCCTGGATCAAGCCGAGTGCCAGGATGCCGGCGAGCTGGCCCATCATCAGCGCCACGCGGCGCAGCGGGGTCAGCGACAAGCGGTTCAGGAACCCGCTCTCGATGTCGCTCGCCACGTTGGTGCCGGCGCTGTTGGCGGAGAACAGCGCGCCCTGGACGAACGCGATGGCGAGCGCGAACTCGAAGTACGAGTCGGTCGGGAAGCCGGGCAAGCGGGTCGTCGAGTCGAGCCCGCTGGAGTTGATCGAGAGCAGCAGGAGCGGGAACAGCAGCGACGGCACAACCATCAGCGGCTGGCGCAGCGTGCGCACGACCGAGCGCCGCGCGAGCATGGCGACCTGCTTGATCACACCGCGACGGGCTCGGGAGGCTGCTCCTCCTGGCCCTCGAGCGAGCGCCCGGTCTTGGACAGGAACACGTCGTCGAGCGTGGGCGCGTGCAGCTGCAGGTGCTCCACGTGGATGTCTTCGGCGTCGAGCGCGCGCACCACCTCGGCGAGCTGCGCGTCGCCGCCCGACAGGCGCACCGAGGCGCCCTTGGTGGAGCCGGTCACGGCCTCGCCGAATCGCGCGAGCACTTCCCTCATGCGGGGCAGGTCACCCGGATCCGCCGGGATGACCTCCACGCTGGGCCGGCCGATCTCCGCCTTGAGCGCCTCCGGGGTGCCCTCGGCCACGATGCGGCCGTTGTGGATGATCCCGACGCGGTCGGCCAGCACGTCCGCCTCCTCCAGGTACTGCGTCGTCAGGAACACGGTCACGCCGCGGTCGGCGGCCAGCCGGCCGACCTCGTCCCAGAGGGCGCTTCGGCTCTGCGGGTCCAGCCCGGTGGTGGGCTCGTCTAGGAACAGGATGCGCGGCCGGTGCACCAGCGCGAGCGCCAGGTCGAGCCGGCGCTTCATCCCGCCGGAGTAGCCGCCTACGCGGCGGTCGGCGGCCTGGGTCAGGCCCACTCGATCGAGCAGCGCCTCGGACCGCTCGCGTGCCTCGGCGCCGCGCATTCCGTGAAGCGAGGTCTGGAGCTTCATGTGCTCGCGGCCGGTCAGAAAGGGATCGAGGGCCGCCTCCTGGAGTGCCGCGCCGATGGCGGCGCGCACCTGGGCGCCCTCCTTGACGACGTCGTGGCCCGCCACCCGGGCGCTCCCCGCGGTGGGCGGCAGGAGCGTGGTGAGCATGTGCACGGTCGTCGACTTGCCGGCGCCGTTCGGACCGAGGAAGCCGTACACCTCGCCCGGCTCCACGCGCAGGTCGATGCCAGCGACGGCGCGCGGGCCCTTCTTGAACTCGCGGACAAGCTCGGTCGTTTCGATCGCGGCGGCGCTCATACGACCGAGACTAGAGCGCCGGTTGTCTAAGCAGGCGTATGTAGCTTGCTCTCCACGCCGCGGACGCCGTCGACCTTCGCCGCGGCCTCGCGCAGCTCCTCGATCGTCGCGGGGTCCTCGACCTCGCCGCGCAGGGAGACGATCCCCTCCTCCACGCTCACGGAGACCTGACCCTTCGGGGCCTCGGGATCGCGGAAGATCTCGCTCTCCACCTTCGCCTTGAGCGCCGGGTCGTTGAGGCGCTCCTCGGCCGGCTCGCGGCCGCTGCCCGGTGCGACCGCGGTCGCCTTGCCCTTGATCGCCGTCCCGGCGTAGGTCGCCTTGCGGGCGGCTTCGTCCTTGCCACGCCGCGCGTACTTCATCGCCTTGTCGCGCACGACGTTCCGGCGGCGGGTCCCGTCGTTCGGGTCGAGGAACCAGGCCGCGGCGACGCCGATCGCTGCGCCGAAGAGAATCTTGAACATGTGTCTCGGATTCCCGGAGCCGCGCGCCTAGAACCTCAGCAGCGCGGCCACGCCGCCGGCGCGCTGCTCGAGCTCCTCCCGCCTGCGCCGCACGGCCAGGATCTCCGCGGACTGCTGAAGCGTCAGCTCGATCGCCGCCTCCGTGAGGTCGTCGAGCTGCTCGAGCTCGCGGCCGTCCACCGGGCAGGTGCGCTCCCCGCCGGGGCCGAGCCAGCCGCACTCGGGGCAGGCCGTGCCGGGGGCGGAGAAGCGCTCGTCGAGCAGGAGGCACTCCACCCGGCGCTCGTTCAGGGCCTGGAGCACCTGCTCGAGGTTCACCGCTGCACGGCTGCCCTCGCCCAGGCGCTCGAGCGCTGCGGCCTCGCGTTCCTCCTCGATCGCCTCGAACAGCGGCTGGGTCTTCTGGAGGACCTTCTCGGGGGTCGCGGTGTCCACGTCCACCTCGATGCGGCCGGCGAGCCGTTCCGTCAGGTAGCCGTGGAGCTTCGATTCGAAGTCGGCCACCACCTCTCGCGGGCCGCCCAGGATCAGGCGCTGGAACGGGCGGCGCTTGAAGTGCTTCATCAGCGCCTCGGCCGTGTTCTTCAGGTGGTCGTCCTTCTCCTTCTCGATCCCGCGCTGGTAGCGCGCCTGCGACCAGCCGCCCTGGTCGTGCTGGCCGAAGACGACATCGTGGATCTGCTCCACCTCGCGCACGCTCTCGGGGGAGCCGCGGAAGATGCGCGCGTCGCGGCGGCTCACGAGCGCCACGCACCAGCGCTCGCGGCGCTCGAGCCGAGCGAGCGGCCCCACGAGCGGCGAGCGCCCGATCGCGACCCGGCTGGGCACCGGCTGTGGCAGGGCAAGAACCTCGAACAGGCTGACCGCGTTGCTGGAGAAGACGGCCACGGACTGGGCCCCGTCGGTCGGGAGGTTGTTCTCCAGCAGCGCCGCGGCTCGCTGGAGGCTGGCTTGGAGGTCGGCTCGGTCCTCGTGCGCGAGCCCGTCGCGCTCGCGGAGTTGCCGCTCCGCCTCGTCCAGCAGAGAGCGGACCGCGGTGGCGCGCGCCGGCGGCGTCGCGAACTGGGCCGGATCGAGGTCGAGGTAGAGGCTCAGCACGATGGGGCGGTCGAGCCGCATCTCGGCCAAGCGCCGAAGCTCGTCACGATCCGGGGCCGTCACCTGCATGCCCTGTCTCCTTCGCCGAGGACTGAAACCTGCGGGGCTCCTACCCGTACGTAACTGGGGCGACACTCTACGCGCCCCCTTGCATCGTCCGGTAGCCTGTTTCTTACGAGAAGTAAGTATGCCGAAGGGCGGTTTTTGCGCCTTTTGGTCTTCCGACCGAGCCTTTAATTCGCTATACTTTCGATGAATCTCGAACTATCTAACGGAGTGAGCACCACGAGTACAAGCACCGCCGGGACCGAAACCCACGCCTACACGCCCGAGCTGGAGGATTCGCTGCAGCTCTTCTTCAACGAGGCGCGCAAGCACCCGCTGCTCACCGCCGACGAGGAGATCGAGCTCGCCAAGCGGATCGAGCGTGGCGATCTCGAGGCCAAGAACCGCATGATCAACTCGAACCTGCGGCTCGTGATCTCGGTCGCGCGCAAGTACCAGGGGCAGGGACTGCCCCTCGGCGACCTGATCCAGGAGGGCATGCTGGGCCTCATTCGCGCGGTCGAGAAGTTCGATTGGCGCAAGGGCTTCAAGTTCTCGACCTACGGAACGCTGTGGATCCGGCAGGCGATCGGCCGCGGTCTGGCCAACTCCGGCCGGACCGTGCGGCTGCCCGTGCACATCGTCGCGCGGGCGCGCAAGATCGCCGACGCCGAGCGCAAGCTCGCCGTCGAGCTGGGCCGCCAGCCCACGGAGGAGGAGATCGCCGCGCATGTCGAGCTGCCGCTCGACGAGGTGGTCGACATCCGCCGGGCCGATCGCGGGCCGACCAGCCTGGACCAGGGCGTCGGCGAGGACGGCGAGACCGCCCTCGGCGACCTGATCGCCGGCGACGGCCCCTCCATCGAGGACTACGTCAGCACGGAGATGGGCTCAGCCGCACTGCGGCAGGCCGTGGGGACCCTGCCCGAGAACGAGCGGACCGTGATCACGCTCCGCTTCGGTCTCGATCGCGAGGAGCCCCAGGCCCTGCGCGAGACCGGCCGCCGCCTCGGCCTCTCGAGCGAGCGAGTGCGCCAGCTCGAGGACCAGGCTCTGCGCCGGCTCTCGAAGGACGACACGGTCGCGGCGCTGCGCGAAGCGGCGTAGCGTCCGGCCACCCTCTACAGGCCCTGCCCCCCGGACGACGGCGCGCCCAGGACGGGCGCGCCGTTTCGTCTGGGTCGTTCTCGTGCGGGAAGACGGATCGGCCGGACCGCGGCGGCGGACGTGACACCTCGATCTGTGGAAGGCTCGTCCCATGGCTGTCATTGAACGACTCGACTTCCTCGGCGTCCCCACCCAGGACCCCGAGCGTTCCCGCGCCTTCTACCGCGGCGTCCTGGGGCTGCGCCCCGACGAGCATGCCGAGTGGGAGCAGTGGGCCGGCGACACGTGCTTCGCGATCTGGGAGCCCGAGAAGCAGGGCATGCCGTTCGTCGCCCAGAAGGGAAGCCCGTGGCCGCTCCGCTGCGACGACGTCGCCGAAATGCGCGCGGTGCTCGAGGCCAAGGGCGTCCAGTTCTTCGGCGACACGTTCGACACCGGCGTCTGCCACATGGCGATCTTCGCCGACCCCGACGGCAACGAGCTCATGCTGCACCGCCGGTACGCACCGTACGAATAGGCCCGCCCGCTCTCGGGCCGCCGCTGCCGCTCCCTTGCGCGAGAAGCAGCAGTCCGTGACGGCATGGGCACCGATAGCGTCCGACGCCAGGAGTCCATACGCTGGGGCCATTAGGCCCGGATCGCCCCGCGTCGGAATCCAGCTTCCTGAGGTCGAGCGGCGCGTGCCGTGGCCGGAGTATCTCGCCATGGCTCGGGCGGCCGAGGCCGCCGGCTTCGACTCGATCTGGGTCGGTGACCATTTGCTCTACCGGGCTGACGGCGGGGCCGAGCGGGGCCCGTGGGAGGCGTGGACGATGCTGGCCGCGCTCGGCGCGGCGACCGAGCGCGTCGAGCTCGGACCGCTCGTGGCCTGCACTGCCTTTCACCCGCCGGGGCTGATCGCGAAGATGGCCGCCACAGTCGGCGAGATCAGCGGCGGCCGCTTCGTGCTCGGGCTAGGCGCCGGCTGGAACGAGCAGGAGTTCCGCGCGTTCGGCCTCGCTTTCGACCACCGAGTCTCGCGCTTCGAGGAGTCCTTCACGATCATTCGCTGCCTTTTGGCCGGGCAGCGGGTCGCCCTGCGCGGGCGCCACTTCGATGTTGACGACGCCGTTCTTCTGCCCCGCCCCGCCGCGCCCCCGCGTCTCATAATCGGCAGCAACGGGCCGCGCATGCTCGCTGCCACTCTGCCGCACGTCGATACCTGGAACACCTGGTACGAGGCCTACGGCAACTCGCCGGACGGCTTCGCGAAGCTGAACGAGCGCATCAGCGGCGCGGCGCGCGATGCGGGACGTGACCCCGGGGAGATCGAGCGGAGCGCATGCGTCCTGATCGCCCTGGATGGCTCGAGCGAGCGCCCCTCCACGCTGGATGCGCCGCCGGTGACAGGATCGGCGGACCGGATTGCCTCGGTGCTTTGTGAGCTGCGCGACGCGGGCGCCGACGAGACCATCCTGGTCGTCGACCCGATCACAGAGGGCTCGATCCGCGAGCTCGGCGAGCTAGTTGGGCTGCTTCGGGCCTAATCACCGCGCGCACCGACGCGCTTGCGCGCTGGGGGCGCCAGGCGTTGAAGTCGTAGCGGCTCTGGCGTGGGCTAGCGTCAGAGTGGGCGGGCCGTCTCCTCCGCGAGGTGGCGCAGCAGGGCCGGCATGCCGCCCTCGGCGTGGATCGCGCGCTGGCGTTTCGGGGCGCCTCCTTCGCGGAGGATCTTGCTGACGCCTTCGAGGGCGTCGTCCTCCCCGCGCAGCTCGTCGAGCAGCTCGCCCACGGCCTCGCGGGCCGGGCGCAGCACGCCCCGGAACAGGAGCTCGGCGTCGAGGCCGTCCCTGACGGCGCGGAAGCTCGACCAGTGGAGCGCCTGGTCCGGGGACTGATGCGGCGGCTCCTCGGCCGCCCGCCGGGCCAGAGCGTGAACCAGCGCCGCGATGCCGGCGGCCTCGTCGAGGCCAGTCTGCACGTCGAGCTCGCGCAGCTCGATCGTGCCGAGCCGCGGCTGGACGCGGGCGTCCCACCACACCATCGTGTGGTCGCGCGGGCCCCCGCCCGCCGTGATCGCGTCGAGGCACTCGAGATACTCCTCCCAGCCGCGGAGGCAGCCCGCGCCCGGGGTAGGCACGGATCACCGCCGAGCGCGCACTCGCGAGGCCGGAGTCGGCGCCGAACCAGAAGGGCGAGCCCGCGCCTAGGGCGCCGATGAGCGGCAGCGCCTCCCGCAGTC
>JBKGUS010000220.1:0-7383 GCA_046462295.1 Thermoleophilaceae bacterium
GGCGCCGCCTCATGATCAGGACGATGAACGCCACCAGCAGGAGCCCGGCGGCCAGCTGCGCGGCCAGGGAGACGCCGAGCCCGTCCTCGTCGGACGCGTCCCGGATCATCGAGAACATCAGCGAGGCGCCGAAGAAGACGACCATCGTCCAGAGCAGCGTGTTGCGGTCCACCGCCTCGGCACGATAACCGGCGCTCGGAGACGGACCTCTAGTGTCGACGCCCGTGAACGAGCGTCCCGTCCTCGCAGGCGCCCTCGGCGCGCTCGTGATCGCCTTCTCGGCGATCCTCGTGAAGCTGGCCGAGGTCTCGCCCGCCACGTCGGCCTTCTTCCGCTGCGCCTACGCGGTTCCCGTGCTCGGCCTGCTTGCGTGGATCGAGCGCCGCCGCTATGGGCCGCGCCCGATGCGCGAGCGCGCCATCACCCTCGGCACCGGGGTTCTGTTCGCGGCGGACCTGATCTTCTGGCACTACTCGATCGAGGCCGTGGGCGCCGGGCTCGCCACGGTGCTCGGCAACATCCAGGTGGTGCTCGTGGCCCTGCTCGCCTGGGCGTTCCTGAGCGAGCGGCCCACGAACCGCACCCTGGGCGCCATCCCGATCGTGTTTGCCGGCGTCGTGCTGATCTCGGGCGTGATCGGGGCCGGGGCCTACGGCGAGGACCCGGTGCTGGGCGTGGTGTACGGCGTGCTCACGGCGATCTCCTACGCGCTGTTCATCCTGGTGCTGCGGCACGCCAACGCGGACCTGCGGCGCCCGGCGGGGCCGCTCTTCGACGCGACGCTGAGCGCCGCGGTCTTCTGCGGGCTCGCAGGTCTGGCGATCGGGGACATCGACTGGGTGCCGGACCTCGAGGCGCAGGGCTGGCTCGTCCTGCTCGCGCTGTCCTCGCAGGTGCTCGGCTGGCTGCTGATCTCGGTGTCGCTGCCACGTCTCCCCGCCGCGCTGGGCTCGATCCTGCTGATGCTCCAGCCGGTCAGCACCGTCGTGCTCGGCGCGATCCTGCTGTCCGAGGAGCCGTCGGCGATCCAGCTGTCCGGCGTCGCGATCGTGCTGGCGGGGGTGGCCTTCGCGACGCTTCAGCCGACCTCGCGCAGGCGCCCGGTCTCGACCTCGTAGACGAAGCCCCGCACGTTGTCCGTGCGCGGCAGTTCCGGGCTGGCCCTGATCTCCTCGATCGCCTCGCGCACACTCCGGTCGAGCTCCTCGCCGGCGACCGCGAGCGCGCGGCAGTCCGTGTGCTTGATCAGCACGACCTCCTCCGTGCCGAGCTGGTCCTGGGAGAGCGCGAGCGAGCGCAGCGCGTCGTCGGTCACGACCCCGCCCGCGTTGCGGATCACGTGGGCGTCGCCCTCCTCGAGGCCGAGCGCGCGGGCGGGGTCGAGCCGCGCGTCCATGCACGTGACCACGGCGACCTTGCGGGCCGGCGGGGCCGGCAGATCGCCCTTGTCGAAGGAGGCGGCGTAGGCCTCGTTGTTCCGCAGGAGCAGGTCGGTCTGGGTCATGAGCGGCTGAGAGTATGCATCCGTTGGCGGAATTCCGAGAGCTCCCGGCGCATCGCCTCACCGCACTCGGCGACGAGCAGCTCGTCGAGTACCTCCGCGCGGCTCGGCAGGCCGGGAGGCACGACGCGATGCGGCCCGCTGTGGCCGTGCTCGTGCACGGGTACTGGGACATCCTGGTGCACCGCGCGCGGCTCAAGCTGCGCACGGACGCCGACGCCGAGGAGGTCGCCGCGGAGACGGTGGCGAGCGCGATCGCGTCGGCCTTCGACGGGCGCTCCGTCGGCGAGTTCCGCTCGTGGCTCCACACGATCCTCTCGCGCCGCATCGCCGACTGGTGGCAGAAGGACGAGCGGAGCGTCCAGACGCGCCCGCTTCCCCAGCCCGGCGACGAGGAGTTCGCGGGGTACGAGCCGGCCGTGGGGTTCGAGGGCGACGCCATGCACGCGCGCGAGTGCGTGCGGTTGACGCTCGACGAGCTCCCCGCCGCCCACCGCCAGGTGGTGCGCCTGTACGTGCTCGGGCCGCACGAGGCGGCCGCGGCGGCGGCGCTGGCGGGCGAGGGGATGACGGAGGCGAACGTGCACCAGATCGCGTCTCGATTCCAGAAGCGCGTCAGGGAGCGGCTGGAGGGCGGACATGATTCGGGATAGCCAATGGACGATCTGAACCGGCTCTTGACCGAGTACAAGGAGGCGTACCGGGCGGGCGAGGGCGACCCGCGCCCGTTCCTCGAGCGCGCGGCTCCTGGCGACCGCGCGCTGCTGGGGGCCTTGATCGACGCATTCCTGGAGGAGGCGCCGCGGCGGGAGTACTCGGAGGACGCCCTCGCCGGCGCGGCGGGCGCGGTGACCGACGAGGTGCATCGCGCGCTCGCGGGCACGTCGGGGTTGTGGCCGGCGCTGCTTCCGCGCCTGCGCGGCCGGGCCCGGCTGCGGCGGGCGGAGGTCGTGTCGCAGCTCGCGGCGCGGCTGGGAGCGCAGGCGCAGCAGGAGAAGGTCGGGCTCTACTACCACCAGATGGAGCAGGGGCTGCTGCCGGAATCCGGCGTGTCGGACACCGTGCTGGAGGCCCTGGGGCGAATCGTCGGCTACACGGCCGCGGCGCTCCGCAAGGCAGGGCAGCTGCCTGCCGCGGGGCCGCCGCGGACCGACGAGGGCGCTGCCTTCGCCCGCGCGACGTACGGCGAGCCCGCCGAGCCGTCCGGCGCGGCACCGCGGCCCGAGGCATGGGACGAGGTAGACCGGCTGTTCAGGGGCGGGCCGTGAGGGCGCCGCCGGAGCAGGTCGCCGAGCGGGTGCTGGCCGGCCTGGCCGACTGGGTCTGGGACGGCGAGACGCTGCCGGTCCCGGTCGAGCACATCGCGGACACGTCCTTCGGGCTGTTCGTGCGCGACGTTGAGGACCTGACCGCCGCGCCCGGCGTGCCCGACCTCCCGGGGGCGACGGGCCTCTCGGGACTGCTGCTTCCCTCGCTGGCCGAGATCTGGGTCAGCGCCGCGGAGGCGCGCGACTGGCCGCCGCGGCGCCGCTTCACTATCAGCCACGAGCTCGGCCATTGGTGCATGCACCGCGCCGGACGGGCGATCTGGTGCCGCAGCCACACGGTCGACCCCGCGGACCGCGCGCGCTCCGCCTACCCGCGCGAGGAGAGCGAGGCCAACGAGTTCGCCGCAGCACTGCTGATGCCTGCCGACCTGGTGAGGCGCCACTACGAGCCCCTGCGCCGGCGCGATCCCGACGGCTGCTTCCAGCAGCTGTGCCGAATCTTCGGCACGTCGGGCGCGGCGATGAGTCGGCGGCTGAAGCACGTGGTCTGAAAGGGAGGGGGGTAGGCGCGACCGGCACGCCGGGAAACCTGACGAGCGACGCGCACCTCGCGGCCCTCGCCATCGAGCATGGTGCTGACGTCGTCAGCTACGACCGCGGTTTCGCGCGTTTTGCCGGGGTGCGGCACCGGCTGCCGAGCTAGAGGCGGTCAGCGAGGTCGCCCCCTACAGCGGAGGCTCGGGGCCTTCGTCCTCCCGCTCCACGATCCCGAAGCTGATCTCGCCGCCCTCCATCTCGGCGTCCAGCGACTTGTCGTCGAGGGCCACCGAGGCGGTCTCGTCCAGGAAGACGTGCGCGCCGTTCGCGTCGAGCACGCTGTCGCCTTCCATCGGGGCAGGGCTGAGGGCCAGCTCCAGGGTCGCCTGCGAGCCGTTCTGCCGTGCGATCGATATGCGGATGCCGCCGTCATCCGGCACATCCGTGCTCTGCACGATGGCGCGGATGGCCTCCGCGGCATTTGAGGTGATGGTCAGCATTACCTCGCTGCTCCCCGCGGCAGGGGAGACTGAAACACCGCCCGGGATAGCATGCCCGGCCCGATGGACTTCGACCTCACCGACGAGCAGGAGGCCATCCGCCGGCTGGCGCGGGACTTCGCCGAGGGCGAGGTCAGGCCGGTGGCCGAGGAGCTCGATCGCGAGAAGCGCTTCCCGTACGAGATCGTGGCGAAGCTAGGCGAGCTCGGCCTGATGGGCATCCCCTACCCGGAGGAGTACGGGGGTGGTGGCGCCGACAACCTCAGCTATGCGCTGGCGATCGAGGAGCTGACGCGGGTGGACTCGTCGGTCGCGATCACGGTCGCCGCTCACACGAGCCTCGGCACGTGGCCGGTCTACGCGTACGGCTCGGACGAGCTCAAGGCCGAGTGGCTTCCGAAGCTGTGCTCCGGCGAGCGGCTCGGCGCCTTCGGGCTCACCGAGCCCGAGGCGGGTTCCGACGCCGGCAACACCCGCACCCGCGCGGCGCGCGAGGACGGCCACTTCGTGATCAACGGCGCCAAGCAGTTCATCACCAACAGCGGCACGGAGATCAGCGGGTTCGTGACCATCACCGCCCGCACCGGCCAGGACGAGATCTCCAACCTGCTGGTCCCCAACGGCACGCCCGGCTACGTGGTCGGCGAGCCGTACCGAAAGATGGGCTGGAACGCGTCCGACACGCGGCCGCTCACCTTCGAGGACTGCCGCGTCCCGGAGGACCACCTGGTCGGCCCGCCGGGACAGGGCTTCAAGCAGTTCCTTCAGACACTCGACGGCGGCCGTATCGGCGTCTCCGCGATGGGCGTCGGCCTCGCGCAGGGCGCACTCGACGAGGCGCTCGCCTACGCGAAGGAGCGCATGGCCTTCGGCCAGCCGATCTCGAAGTACCAGGCGATCCAGACGAAGCTCGCCGACATGGCGACGGAGATCGAGGCCGCACGGCTCCTGACCTACAAGGCGGCACGGGAGAAGGACGCCGGCCGGTCCTTCAGCCTCACCGCGGCGATGGCGAAGCTGAAGACGGGCCGGCTGGCGGTGCGCGCCGCCGAGGAGGCGGTGCAGATCCACGGCGGCTACGGCTACATCGAGGAGTACCCCGTCTGCCGCTTCTACCGCGACGCGAAGATCCTCACCATCGGCGAGGGGACCGACGAGGTACAGCAGATGGTGATCGCCCGCGCCCTCGGCTGCTGAGGTAGGTTGGGACGCACCGACCCAAGGAGGTACTCCATGGCCGACGCCGGACTATTCATTGGATGGGGCGAGGTCGTTCGAGGTCGCGAGGAGAAGGCGATCCAGGTCTTCAACGAATCCGTCCAGTACTACGGCGGACTGCAGCAGGAGGGCCGGATCGAGAGCTTCGAGGTGTGCCTGCTCGAGCCGCACGGCGGCGATCTCCAGGGCTTCGTCCTGCTCCGCGGGAGCCAGGAGCAGATGGACGCCGTCCACAACGACGAGGAGTTCCAGCGGCAGCTCACGAGAGCGAACCTCATCGTCGAAGGCCTCGGGATCGTCCCAGCCGCCTTCGGCGAGGAGCTCGGGCGCCAGATGACCATGTACCAGAACGAGGTCGCTGAGCTCGTCTGAGGCGCACCCTCGCCCTCTGGCTGCTCCTTTTCGGCGTCTACGCCGCCACCGTCGGGCTGGACGCGTTCGGCAACTCCGACTACGGGGGCGACGAGCCGCACTACCTGCTGGCTGCCGAGTCGCTCCTCGACGGCGGCAACGTCGACGTCAAGGACGAGTACGCCGAGCGCGCCTACCAGGACTTCTATCCGTACGACCTCGACAAGCACGGCAAGGAGACCGAGGGGCGGCTCAACGAGCCGCACGGGATCGGCTTTCCGCTGTTCATCCTGCCCGCCTACGCTGCCGGCGGCGCGGAGGCCGTAGAGCTCTTCCTCGCCGCGATCGCCGCGCTCGCGGTGGCGCTCGCTTACCGTGTGGCCCTGCGCGTGGTGCCCGACCCGTGGGCACTCGGCGCGGCCGCGGTCGCGGGCCTCAGCCCGCCGTTCCTCGCCTACGGCAGCGCCGTCTACCCCGAGCTGACCGCCGGCGCGGCGCTCGCTGGCGCGGCGCTGCTCGCCCTGCGGCTCGACGAGCGGCCGGGCTGGCGCGCGGCCTTCGGCTGCTTCGCCCTGCTCGGCATGCTGCCGTGGCTCGGCACCAAGTTCGCGCTGCCGGGGCTCGTGGTCGGGGTTTTCGCCGCGCGGACGCTGTGGCGCGCCCGCAGGCGCACGCTCGCCGTCGGCGCGGTCGAGCTGTCGCTCTTCAGCGTGGCGCTGATGGTCGGCATCAACGAGGCGCTGTACGGCGGGCCGACCCCGTACTCGGCCGACGTCGAAGGCGAGACGGCGACGGACGCATCCTTCCCGGTCGGCTACCTCGAGCGGGTCTACCGCCTGGTCGCGCTCTTCATCGACCGCGAGTACGGCCTGCTGCGCTGGGCGCCGGTGTTCGCGCTTGCGTTCGCCGGGCTCTGGTGGCTGTGGCGCTCCCTGCGTGACCGCCTCGCGCGGGCCGTGCCCGGGGTGCGGGAGATCGAGTTGGCCGCGGGGCTCTGCGCCGCCGCGCTCGGGGCCCAGCTCGTCGTCGCCTTCCTCGCCCCAACGATGTTCGGTTTCTGGTTCCCGCCGCGGCACCTGCTGGCGTCGCTGCCACTCGCCATCCCGCTGGTGGCCTGGGGACTGCGGCACGCCCCGCGCGTCGGGATCGCGCTGTCGGCGCTCACGCTCGCCGCATCGGCGTGGCTCTACGTGGAGGTGCGCTGGGCGGGCGGCTCGTTCGTGACCGAGCGTCCGGACGCCCCGTTCGGTCCGCTCGAGGACGGCTTCCCGCTCTTCGGCCCCGACGGGGGCTGGGGATACTGGCTGGCCGCGGCGATCGGCCTGGCACTCGCCGCCCTCGCCGTGCGCGAGGTGCGCCATTCGCGCCAGACGGCCGGCGCCACCCGGGCCAGGTACTCCGGGTAGCTCACGAACGAACGGCCGCTCGTGCGCCGGCGGTACGAGATCGGCACCTCGACCGCGTCGATGCTGGCACCCCAGAGCGACAGCGTGAGCACCTGCGCGTAGTTGTAGTCGTGGCGAATGCGGGCGGCGGCGAGCGCGCGCGGCGAGAAGGCACGGTAGCCGGTCTGGCCGTCGGTCACCACCGTGTGCAGGAGCGTGCCGAGCAGCGAGCTGGTGGCCCGGTTCGCGAGCGTGCGGTGCCAGCTCATGCCGCTGCGGGGGGCGCCGAGGAAGCGGGAGCCGGTCACGTAGTCGGCGCGCCCGCGGGCGATCGGGTCGAGCATGGTCGCGAAGTCGGCCGGGTCGTACTCGCCGTCGGTGTCGAGGTAGACGGCGGCGTCGTAGCCCTTGTCGCGGGCGAGCTCGAGGCCGCTGCGTAGCGCCGCGCCGAGTCCGCGCGGGCTCGCGTTGGCGATCACGCGGGCGCCGTGCTCACGGGCGATCGCGGCGGTGCCGTCGCGCGAGCCGTCGTCCACCACGAGGAGGTCGACGCTCATGCCGCATGCGCTTCGCGGTATGCCCGCGAGCACGCCGGCGATGGCGCCCTCCTCGTCGTGGGCGGG
>JBKGUS010000221.1:0-2843 GCA_046462295.1 Thermoleophilaceae bacterium
CTCAGCGGCGCGGCCAACCTGATCGAGACGGCGGCCGAGCCCGAGGTCGCCCTCTTCACCATGCTCGACGAGTTCCCCATCTCCGCGGTGACGTCGTTCGTGGTGATCGTGCTGGTCGCCGTCTTCTTCGTCAGCGGCGCGGACGCCGCGTCGGTTGTGATGGGGATGCTGTCCTGCCGGGGGATCCTGGAGCCGCCGCGGTTGATCGTCGCCCTCTGGGGCAGCCTGATGGGCGGCGTGGCCATTGTCCTGCTGCTGGCCGGTGGCCTGCAGACGCTGCAGCAGGCCGCGATCATCGCGGGGGCGCCGTTCACGCTGGTGATGATCGGACTGTGCGTGAGCTTCTACCGGTCGCTTCGCGCCGAGCGCATTCCCACGCCGGAGCCGAGGCCGACGGTGACGATCCCCGAGCCCGCCGCGCCCCGGCCACGGCCGCGCCCGGGCGCGGCCGGGGGTAGCTGACAGGGACCTGAGAAGGAGAGAAATTGCGGATCGGCCATATCAGGAGCGGTTTCACGGGCTGTTCGACACGGTGGCGGAGCTCAACCGGATGCGGGAGTTCTGGCGGGCCGGAGTCGATCCGCCGCGAGAGGGCCGAACCCACGCCACCGCGTGGATCCCCACGATGGACATCTTTGCCCGAGGCGAGGACCTGGTGATCCGGTGCGAGCTCGCCGGAATCGGCCCGGACGAGGCCTCGATTTCGCTCGATCACGGGGTCCTCACGATCTGCGGCGAGCGCTCCGGCGCACCCGAGGAGGAGGGCACGACCTACTACGTGCGCGAGCGCCACTACGGCGAGTTCAGGCGCACGATCAACCTGCCCGACGGAACGGACAGCAGCGGGGTCGCGGCATCCCTCGAGGACGGCCTGCTCGAGATCACCGTCGAGGGCGGCGCCGCGACGGCGCGGGAGCCCCAGCGCATCGACATCCAGGCCGCGGGGGGTGAGCGACGATGAGGACCCGGCGGCGGCCGGCGGCGTCGGTTCTGGTTCTGGTGGCGCTGCTCGTCGCCGCGTGCGGCAACGACGAGGAGGACCAGGAGGGCTCGGTCCAGCCCCAGGGCGAGGAGCTGCAGCTCACGATCGGCACGAAGGACTTCACCGAGGCGTTCATCGTCGGCGAGCTCTACCGGCAGGCGCTCCTGGCGAAGGGCATCAAGGTGAGCCTGCGCAAAGACATCGGACCCACCGAGGTGATCGACAAGGAGCTCCAGAGCGGCCGGATCGATGCCTATCCGGAGTACCTGGGCGTCGCCGTGACCGTTGCGGCGGGCCGGGAGGACGCCGGAAGCAGCGCGGAGGAGACCTACGAGCTGGCGAAGGAGTTCTACGCAGGACGCGGCCAGGCGATCAGCGAGCCGACGTCGTTCGAGAACGTCGATGCGATCGCCACGACGCAGTTCTTCGCCCAGCGCCGGGGGCTGGCGACCGTCTCGGACCTGCGGGAGCTGCCGAGCTTCACGCTGGGTGCCCGGCCCGAGTTCGAGCAGCGCCAGCAGGGCTTGGCAGGAATGCGCGACGTCTACGGGCTCGACAACGTGGAGTTCAAGGAGATCCCGATCGGCGAGCAATACCTGGCGCTCGACCGAAACGAGATCGACGCCGCGAACGTGTTCACCACCGACGGCCAGCTCGCGAGCGGGAGCTACAAGGTGCTCGAGGATTCCGAGCGCCTGTTCGGCTTCCAGCACGTGGCGCTGGTGATCGACGAGGAGAAGCTTGACGAACTCGGCGGCCGCAAGTTCATGCGGACAATCAACGACCTCAACGGCCGGCTCACGACCAGCGCGATGATCCAGATGAACCGCGAAGTCGAGGTCGACGGCCAGGACGAGGCGATCGTCGCCGAGCGGTTCTTAAGATCGGCCGGCTTGCTCGAGGGAGGCAGCTAGCGCTCGAGGGTGCGACCTGACACTCGTCGCCGGCAAGCGCGCCGCCTTCCAGATCAGCCGACGCGAATACTCGCGCGGATGGATGCACTCCCCGCTTCGGACCGGCGACCGGAAGCGGCATCGCGCGTCGCGCGCAACCGAGCCCGGCTGCCCTTTACGCGTGGCAGGGGAAGCCCGCCGAGCACGAGCTCTCGCTCCTTCCGAAGGAGAAATGACGTTCAGGCGGCCTGGACCCCTTCGCGCAGGGTGACGACGGAAGGAGCAGCGGGCGCGGGGGTGCGCCGCCGCTATCGCAAGGCGCCGACAACCGATCGCGCGCGGCCTCGGTGGCGGCGCGACTGCTGTCACGCGAGGGGAGATCGGAGCGTGACCAGACGGTCGGAGGCTGCTGCCCTCGTCGAGGAGCAGCACTCTCGACTGGTGCTGTCGCTCATCGTCCATCTCGACAGTCTCGGGTTCAGCCCCCACGCGCTCGCTCCCGCACGTTTGCGGTAGTGAGCGCGAGCGATGGGCGGTCCCGACGGCCCCGTCGGCCCGCCGACCCACCGGGAGGGCTCATGGCGGAATCGACGAGCAATGACGGCCGGCTCTCCGCGCGAGACCTCACGATCGCCGCGCGCGAGACCGTCCAGGACCTGACCGGCTACCCCCCGGAGGCAGTCAGTGGCCTGCAGTGGGACGGCGACTCCTGGCTCGTGACCGTCGACGTGCTCGAGCTCGAGCGCATCCCCAGCACGACGGACCTGCTCGCCACGTACGTCGTCCAACTCGACGACAACGGCGGCCTGCTGGGCTACAAGCGCACCAAGCGCTTCGTACGCGGCCAGGCCGAGGAGGAGTGACGATGGAGGGGTCCCACCTGCCGAGCGGCAGAACGGGCGGTCTCCCGGGACGGCCGAGTGAGAGCACGAACCTCGCCGACATCCTGGAGCGGGTGCTCGACAAGG
>JBKGUS010000222.1:0-9155 GCA_046462295.1 Thermoleophilaceae bacterium
GCCGCCGCGGTCGAGGACCGCATAGAGGCCGACCTCGCGCTTGGCCGCGGGGTGGAGCTCGTCGGCGAGCTCGAGGCGCTCGTGGCGCGGGAGCCGCTGCGGGAGCGCCTGCGTGCCCAGCTGATGCTGGGGCTGTATCGCGCCGGACGCCAGGGAGAGGCGCTGGACGCCTACCGCGATGCGGTGCGCACCCTCGACGCCGAGCTCGGCCTGCGTCCGGGGCCCGAGCTCGAGAACCTGCAGCAGGCGATCCTCGTGCACGATCCGGCCTTGCTTCGAAGCGCGCCCGCGGCGGGCGAGGCGCCGCCCGACGTGGAGCGCAGGCGCGCCACGGCGACGATCCTCGTCGCCGATCTGGCCGGCTCGGCGCAGATGCGCGCCCGCTTGGGCGACGAGGATGCCGACGCGCTGCGCGGCGAGCACGACCGCCGGCTGCGCGACGTCCTCGTCGCCCACGGGGCCAGGGGCGTCAAGGCGCTCGGCGACGGCCTTCAGGCCAGCGTCGACGCGGCCGGCGCGGCGGTCGCCTGCGCCGTGGAGATGCAGCGCGCGATCGACCGCCAGGCCCGTCGGGGCCATGGCGCGCTGGAGTTCCGCGTCGGCATCGCCGCGGGCGACGTCTCCTGGGAGGGCGAGGATTACTTCGGAGCGCCGGTGACCGAGGCCCAGCGGCTGTGCGCCGCCGCGGCGCCGGGAGGCATCCTCGTGGCGGAGGCCGTGCGCCTGCTCGCTGGGACGGGGACCGATGCGGTGTTCGATGACGCGGGCGAGCTGACGCTGCGCGGCCTCGTTCGGCCGGTGCGCGCCTGGGCCGTGCGGTGGGCGGCCCAGCGCACGGTCGCCGTTCCGCTCGCCGCGCCCCTCGTCATCGACGAGGTCGCCGCCTTCGCCGGACGCGAGCAGGAGCTCGCCGCGCTGCGGTCGGCGTGGATCGACGCCGTCGCGGGGCGCCGCCGCGGCGTCCTCGTGAGCGGCGAGCCCGGCATCGGCAAGACGCGTCTGGCGGCGGAGATCGCCGGGTACGCTCGCGAGCGGGGCGGGGTTGTGCTTTACGGGCGCTGCGATGAGGGCCTCGCCGCGGCCGCGCAGCCGTTCGCCCAGGCGCTGGGCGCGTACGCCGCCGCCTGTCCGGTGGACGAGCTGCGCCTTCAGCTCGGCGCCCGGGCGGGCGACCTTGTAGGCCTGCTGCCGGAGCTCGACGCGCGCCTGCCCGGCGTCGCCGAGTCGGCGCCCGCCGAGCCCGAGGCCGAGCGACTGCGTGCTCTGGAGGCCGCCGCCGCGTTGCTGGAGGCCGCCGGCGAGGCGGCGCCCGTGCTGCTCGCGCTCGACGACCTGCACTGGGCCGACGACCTCTCGCTACTACTGCTGCGTCACGTGCTGCGGGTCGACGCCTCCGTGCGGCTGCTGGTAGTCGCCACGTACCGCGACACCGAGCCCAGCCGCTCCGCCCTGCTCGGCGAGGTCGTGACCGGACTGGCGCGGCGGCCGGACGTCGCCAGGCTGGAGCTCGGGCCGCTCGCCGAGCCCGACGTCGCCGCGATCCTCGCGCACTCGGGACGCCAGGCTTCACTCGCCGGCCGCGTGCACGACGTCACCGAGGGCAACCCGTTCTTCGTCGGCGAGGTGGTCGCCGCGCTCGGCGGGAACGGCGACCCGGGTACGGCGCTCACCCCGCGCGTGCGTGATGTCGTGCGCTGGCGGCTGGCCCGGCTCCCCGACGGGACAGGCCATGTGCTGGACGCAGCGGCGGTGGCCGGCGCGGAGTTCGATGCCGACGTGCTCGCCGATGTGGTCGAGGTCGATCTCGAGTCCGCTCTGGACGCCCTCGAGGCCGCCGAGCGAGCGCGGCTTATCCGTTCCACCGGGGTTCTGGATCGCTTCAGCTTCGCGCACGCGCTGGTGCGGCAGACGATCGTGGACGAGCTGCCGGCCGGCCGGCGCGTGCGACTGCACGCGCGGATCGCGCAGGCGCTCGAACGGGCGGCCGCAACGCGGGCCGTCGCGGTCGCTGACCTGGCGGCGCACTTCACGGCCGCCGGAACGCTGGTCGACGCCGCCCGCGGAGTGCGCTACGCGCACGAGGCGGGCGACGAGGCCGCGGCGAAGCTGGCCTTCGACATCGCCGGACAGCAGTATGAGCGTGCCCTGGGCGCGCAGGAAGGGCTCTCCCACGTGAGGGAGGCCGACCGGCTCGACCTCGAGCTCGAGCGCGGCCGCGTCCTCAAGCTCGCCGGGGACGAGCGCGCCGACGAGCTCCTGCGCGCCTTCGCCACCGCGGCCGAGGCCAGGGGCGATGGCGAGCGCATGGCCGAGGCCCTGTTGGCGCTGGGCCTCGACTGGGCGGACCTCATCGAGGAGGACGCCGAGATGGTCGCGCTTCTGCGCCAGGCGCTCGCGCTGCTGCCGTCCGGTGACAGCGCGATCAGGGCACGGCTGGAGGGTTTCTTGGCGCAGGAAGCATTCTCCAGCGTGCCCGACGGCGAACGCCGGGCGATGGTCGGTCGAGCCCTGGCGATGGCCCGCCGTGTCGGGGATCCCAAGGCGCTCGCATCCGTGCTGACCGCGCACTCGTGGATCGTGGCGGGTCCGGAGAGCCTCCCGGAGCGCCTCGCGCTGGCCGACGAGCTGGTGGCCGTCGGGCGTGACGCGGGCCTTCCCTACGCCGAGTGCGACGGGCATCACATGCGCTTTCTGGCGTTGGTCGAGCTCGGGGACGTGAAGGCGGCCGACGACACGCTCGCGGCGGCACGCTCCGCCGCGCGAACCGGCAGGGCGCACGGGACAGTCGCCTTCCTCGACGCGGCGAGGACGCTGCTCGCCGGTCGGTTGGAAGACGCAGAGGCGGAGGCCGGGCGGGCCTGCGAGGTCCAGCGCGCCGCGGGGTCCGTCCCGCCTTCGGTCGCCGAGTCCATGTTCGTCAGGCTCCTGTCCTGCATCCGCCTCGTCCAGGGACGCTTGAGCGAACACGAGGCCGCTCGCCGCGCGATGGCGAAGCGCGTGACCAAGGTCCCGGCCACGTTCTCCGTCGTCCGGGCGCACGCGGCCCGGGAGCGGGACGACCGCGACGGAGCCCGCGAGGCGTTCGATCGCGCGCTCGACCAGGGGCTGCTCGACCTGCCGCACGGCCCCACCTGGACGATCTCCCTGACGTGGGCTGCGGACATCTGCGCCTGGCTCGAGGATCGTCCTCGGGCGGCCCGACTGTACGACCTGCTGGCGCCGTTCGCGGACGTCATGACGTACCAGTACGGTCCCGTCGCGCGAGCCGTCGGCCGCCTCGCGCAGACGCTCGAATGCCCCGACGAGGCCGAGCAACTTCTGCGCGACGCCGTGGCGCTGTGCGAGCGGATGGACGCGCGAGCATTCCTCGCCATGGCCCGCCACGACCTCGGCAAGCTGCTGTTCCCATCACCCGAGGGCCGCCGGCTCCTCGAGCAGGCGCGCGCCGCAGCCTACGAGCTCGGCATGCCGGGCCTCACAAGCGGGCAGTCGCCGCCTACGAATAGCGAGTGCCCCGGACGAGCCTGACTGCTTCTCGCGAGAGCGAGAGCGGATAGCGCAGTGACCCAAACGACCGCTGCGGACGACGAGCACGCGTCTGGCATGGCGCGGCGGTGGCTTGCGCTCTTCGGGGCATGAAACTGCCGGCTCGGAGGTTGTTGTCCGGGTCGGTGCTTACGGTCGGCTGACCGGGACAGGGGCTTCCTGGGGAACGCAGGCTGGGCAGGCCGTTTCTTGCGCGATGGGCTTCGAGCCCGACTTTTCGGTGGCCGCCCCTGCGACCGGCCCGGGTGTGCTGTGAGCACGAATCCGTCTGTGTCGTTTTGCCCACCGGTTCCCTCTTGGTCGACGGCGAGGAAGGAGAGCGGGTGAGGAGTATTGGGTTGGACGTCCATCGCGATTTCTGCGAGGTCGCGATTGTCGAGGCGGGCGAGGTCCGTTCGGCGGGCCGGATCGAGACGACGCCGGCGACGCTTGAGCTGTTCGCGCAGAGCCTCTGCGCAAGCGATCGGGTGGTGCTCGAGGTGACCGGCAATGCGTGGGAGATCGCGCGGATCCTCGAGCCGCATGTTGGCGAGGTGCTGGTCGTGCATCCGGGCGACACGGGAATCAGGCAGGCACGCGCGAAGACCGACCGGCTCGACGCCCGCGCGCTCGCCAAGCTGCTCGCCGCCGGGTCGCTGGATGGGTTGTGGATGCCCGACGAGCAGACGCGGGCGCTGCGGCGGCGGCTCGCACGCCGCAGCCAGTTGGTCAGGGCACGCACGCGTGCGAAGAACGAGTGCCACGCCGTGCTGGTCCGCCGGCTGATCAAGAAGCCGGCGGTCAGCGACCTGTTCGGCCTCGCCGGCCGTGAATGGCTACGCGAGGTCGAGTTGCCGATCGAGGAGCGCGAGACTGTCGACGGCTGCCTGCGCCAGATCGAGTTCCTCGACCAGGAGATCGCCGAGGTCGAGAAGCAGGTGGCCCGCGACGCGTTGACCTCGCCGCAGATCAAGCGGCTGATGACCGTCCCGGGCGTGAACGTGATCGTCGCCGCGACGTTCCTCGCCGCGATCGGCGACGTCGGGCGCTTCCCCGGTCAGCGCCAGCTTGTCGGCTACCTGGGCCTCGATCCACGCGTGCGTCAATCCGGCAGCACACCGGCGACCCACGGCCGAATCTCAAAGCAAGGCTCAGCGTCCGCGCGGCACGCGCTCGTCGAGGCGTCGTGGAGCGTCGTCCGCCAGCCCGGCCCGCTGCGCGCCTTCTACCAGCGCATCCGCGCTCGTCGCGGCCATCAGGTCGCGGTTGTCGCCGCCGCACGCAAGCTCGCCTGCCTGTTCTGGTGCATGCTCACCCGCGGCGAGGACTACGCCTACGGGCAGCCATCACTAACCAAGAAGAAGCTCCGCCGACTCGAGCTCCAAGCCGGCGCCGAGCGCGGAAAGGTCAAGGCGGGGATCTGGTCAACCAACCAGGCCATGCGTCGAGCCGAGCGCGACCTCGCCCGTCAAGCAGAACAGGCCTACCAGCGCACAGTCGCCGACTGGCACTCAACCAGGGGCGCGGGCGCGACACCGGGACGCGCATCTCAAGGCCGTCAAAGCGGCAAGCAGCGCGGCAAGGCACCAGTCCCACACCCTGCGCTTTAGCTCGTCGTCGCCCGCGCCACCACAACTCTCGCAAGGAGCCGCCCACCAGTCCAGCCCAACTTGACTTTCATCCGTCGCGCAAAGGTGGCATGAACCGGGGCCTCCCCCGCTCAGCGCGAGAGACTCGCGCGAATTGACATCTGTCGGAGCTGTAGAGGAGGCCCCAGTGGCGATCGTAGCCGGGTTTGATGTGCATCGAGCGCAGATCACCTTCGACGCTCTGGATCAGGAGACGGGCGAGGTGAAGCGTGGTCGGATGGCTGCCGCGCCGGAGGCTGTGCGGGCGTGGGCGGGGAGGTTCGCCGGCGCGGAGGTCCATGTTGCGGTGGAGGCGTGCACGGGCTGGTTGTTCGTGTGCGAGGCGCTGCGGGAGGCAGGGGCCGTCCCGCATCTGGCCGAGCCGGTCGAGACCAGTGCGCTGCGGGGCAAGAAGCGACGCGCCAAGACCGACCGCGAGGACGCCCGTTGGCTGCGCACGCTGCTCTGCGAGGGCCGGCTGCCCGAGGCCTGGATCCCGCCCGCGCACGTGCTCGAGTGGCGCACCCGCGCGCGGCTGCGCAAGACGCTCGTCGACGAGCGCACGACCTGGCTGCAGCGAGTCCAAGCGACGCTCTTTCACCACGGTGTCGCGGGCGCGCCGGACAAGCTGCTGAGCCCCCAGGGCCGTGAGTTCCTCGACCGCCTGGAGCTGCCCGAGGCGGCCAGCGAGCGGATCGAGGTGGCGCTTTCGATGATCGACGCGCTCGACCGCCAACTCGCCCCGATCGAGCAAGGGCTGCGCCAGCTGGCCCGCCGCCAGACCGGCTGCCGGGCGCTGATGGCCCATTACGGGATCGGCGAGCTGACCGCCCCCACGATCCTCTGCGAGCTCGGCGACGTGACCCGCCTGTCGGCCTCGCGCAAGGCGGTGCGCTGCGCCGGCCTCGACATCGGCGTGCACCGCTCCGACCGCCGCTCGCGGGCCGGCAAGCTGACCCGGCAGGGATCGCCGCAGCTACGCTGGGCGCTCTACGAGTCAGCCCAAGCGGCCTGCCGTCCCACAAGCCCCGACCGCGCCGACTACCTGGCGCTCAAGGCGCGCGGGCTCTCGCACACCCGGGCGTCGCTGACGATCGCCCGCAAGCTCGCCCGCCGCTGCTTCCACACGCTGCGCGAGCTCGGCCCCAACGCCTTGGAGCCCGTCACCTGACCCTCCGTCGATCGGTTCCGCCAAGCCCACCATTCCCAGATGACACGCAGTCTTCCGGCCGGCTCCCGCAGCTTTCGCGACTCGCGCCCACGGGCGGCGGTCCACCAAAGACCGAGCGGCCGGAGTCGTCCCCCGCGGATCGACCCATCGACCATCACGTCGCCGGCCACACGGCCGAGCACCCAGATAAGCCCGGGCGCCCGCGGAACGATCGCAACCACACCACCCCACAACCACTCGCCCCCCCTGACTTGACGGAGGCCCCGATTCAGATAAGCGCAAGTGCGCGTTCGTCTCGCCATTGTCCGCACACCTAGCGGTGGCTTCATCGCCGTCCGACTCGGTCGAGCCTGATCAGATCGTCTTGGCACATCGGATTCGCTCTGCGGTGCGACCGAGGCGCGGCTCAGGCAGCCGCCGTCTCCGCCACGGCCGCAGGCGGGGCGTTGCGGCCCGCGAGGACGCCGCCGTCGATCGGCAGCGTGGTCCCCGTGATCCAGCGCGCGCGGTCGCTGGCGTAGAAGAGGATCGCTTCGACGACGTCCTCCGGGCGGCCGTGACGGCCGAGCGGGTGGAAGGCGTTCACCGAGTCGAGCACGTTGCGCGCCGCCTCGCGCGTCATGAAGCGCTCGTAGGCGGGCGTCTCGACGAACGCGAGCGCGACCGTGTTGACGCGGATCCCGTGCGGGGCGAGCTCGATCGCGAGGTTCTTCGTGAGCGAGTGGCGCCCGGCCTGCGCGGTGGAGTACGCGCTGGTTGGCGTCGCCGTGATGGCGTCGATCGCCCACATGGATCCGACGTTCACGATCGCGCCGCCCTCGTCGGTCTCGACCATCGCGCGTGCGGCGGCCTGGGATGTGTAGTAGGTGGGGCGGAGGATCGAGTCGAGTGCCTCCTCCATGTGCTCCTCGGTTTGCTCTAGGAAAGGCACGGGGCGGAAGATGCCGGTGCTGTTCACGAGCACGTCGACGCGGCCGAAGCATGCGACGGCCGCCTCGATGAGCCGCTCAGCTGTCGCGGGTGAGCTGACGTCACCGCTGACGAGCGCGACGCGCTCACCGGCCGGGTCGATCTCACTCCGCGCGGCGTCAAGCACCTCCTCCCGCCGGCTCGAGAGCACGACCGCTGCTCCCTCCTCGAGCATTCGCGCTGCCGTTGCCTTGCCGATGCCGCCGCCGCCGCCCGTGATGACCGCCACCTTGTCTTCGAACTCGGACATTTGCTCCTCTCGGTCGCGCCCGAGGCGCTCGCTGTGATTTCCACGGAAACTATCTTCGTCGAGGGTAGCAGGATCTAGTTTCCATGTAAACCAGTTTCGGCTATGCTTCGGCCATGAGCCGAGGGGTTCCGGAGCCGCACCTCGCCGCTTGGCGTTCGGTGCTGAACGCCCACGCCGCGGTCGTCGCGCGCGTCGAGGACGCGCTCGCGGGCGCCGATTTGCCCCCACTCGCCTGGTACGACGTGCTGTGGGCCGTCCGCCGCGCGCCGGGCAGGCGCGCTCGCATGGCCGAGCTGGCCGAGGGACTCACCCTGAGTCGTGGCGGCGCGACCAAACTCGTCGATCGCCTAGAGGCAGCCGGGTTCCTGCGCCGTCAGCCGGCCGCCGACGACGGCCGTGGCCTGCACGCGGTCCTCACCGACGCGGGACAGGAGATGCTGCGGAAGATGTGGCCCGTGTATGCGCGGGTGCTCCGCGAAACGTTCGTGGAGACGTTGAGCGCCGAGGAGGCAGCCCTGATCGCTGCCGGGCTAGAGCGAGCGAAGGAGGCCGCGGCTCAGGCTGGCGACGCCGCTGTCGCTCGGTGACCCAAGCAGCCGCGGGGGTGGATCCTTGGCCAAGGCGTACTGGATTAACACGTTTCGTTCTGTAGCGGACCCGCGGAAGGTCGCCGCTTACGTCGAGCTGGCCGGCCCGGTCATGCGCGAGTTTGGCGGGCGCTTTTTGGCGCGCGGCCAGCCGGCGAGGGTCTTCGAATCCGGCGTCATGGAGCGCACCGTCGTGATCGAGTTTGAGAGTGTCGACCAGGCGGTGGCCGCGTACGAGAGCCCCGGGTACCAGCGGGCCTTAAGGACGCTGGGCGATGGAGCGGAGCGCGACCTGCGTATCGTCGAAGCGGTTGCGGACAGCGGCGACGTTGCTGAAGACGGATAGCTGTCATTGAAATCCACGGGTAGCGGCGAGTTCGAGTCGGGCGGCGCGTCACGGTCCGGCATACTTGGCGGCATCGTGGTCTACGCGACTCGCTCGCATCACGGTGGATTCGCTCTCGGCATTGGCGCGTTCGGCCGCGCAGTGTGGGCGCAACGCGAGCCGGGCTGTCATCGCTGAGTACGACTGGCATCTACGGGCAATGCTGCTGTGCGATAGGGCCCGCCAGGAGATCTGGTGCGGCGATCCGGACACTGGCCCTGACGTGCGTGGAGATGGCGCTGGTGGGGGCGGATCGCCTCACAGCCACCGAGCGGGCGATGGCCAGTACCGTCCGGGGCCGCCCCCGGCCGCACCCGTGGAGGTTTCAGCTGAGCTGCTCGGCCAGTCCGATGATGACGCCCTCGGGGCCACGCAGGAAGCAGAGCCGGTAGATGTCCTCGTACTGCGCGATCTCGCCGACGAGCTCGGCGCCGTGGCTGCGCAGGCGGGCAACGACGTCGTCGATGTCCTCGACGGCGAACATGATGCGGCGTATGCCCAGCGCATTAGCCGGCGCGCCTTCCGGCTCGGCTCGGAGCGCCGGGGGCGTGTGGAACTTCGACAGCTCGACCCGGCCGTGGCCGTCCGGAGTCCGCATCATGGTGATGTCGGCACGGACACCATGGAGCCCGACGGTGCT
>JBKGUS010000223.1:0-25617 GCA_046462295.1 Thermoleophilaceae bacterium
CCCGGTGGCGCCCTGTCCACCGCCGGCGTGCGCCGCCACGCGCGCGCGACGCACGCGCTCGCCCGGGCCGTGGCGCCGCCGCGCCGCGGCACGCAGCCGATCCCCGACGACGCCACGCGCAAGGCCGACATGCGCGCCTACGCCCAGCGCCACTACGGCATCGACAACCACCGCCTGCGCGACCCCAAGGTGATCGTCCAGCACTACACGGTCACCGACACGTTCCCGCCGGTCTACAACACGTTCGCCCCGAACCGCCCGGACGTGGAGCTCGGCGAGCTGCCCGGCGTCTGCGCCCATTACGTGATCGACCGCGACGGCACGATCTACCAGCTCGTCTCGACCCGGATCATGTGTCGCCACACCGTCGGCCTCAATTACACGGCGATCGGCATCGAGCACGTGGGCCGCAGCGACGCGCAGGTGATGGGCAACGCGCGGCAGATGGCAGCCTCGCTGCGGCTGACGCGGATGCTGCAGGGCCGCCACGGGATCACCACGCGCAACGTGATCGGCCACAACGAGAACCGCGAGAGCCCGTTCCACCGCGAGCGGGTGGCGCGCCTGCGCACCCAGACGCACGGCGACTTCCCGAAGGCCGTGATGGACGTCTACCGGCGCAGGCTCGAGCGGCTGCCCGCTCCCGCCAGCCTGCGTTAGTCGGAGCCCTCTTCGGGGAGCCGCCGCACCTCGATCAGCTCGAGGCCGAGCGACTGGATCTGGTCGAGCAGGCCGTGCAGCTCGGACTGGTCGCGCACCTCGCCGCGCATGACGGTCTCGGCGGGCTTGACCGCGGCCGTGAAGTCCTCGAAAGCGCCGGTGAGCGAGTCGCTGAGACGTCCCTTGATCCGGATCTCGTAGCCGACGGGGGCCACCACCTCGTCACCTTCCCCCCGGATGGGGTGAGCGGGCGTCACCCGCCGGGGGTGAGCGGTGCCGCCTCGCGCCGGTACTCCATCCACTCGCGGAGGGCGATCTGGATCGCCGCCGCGGTGGGGATCGCGAGCAGCGCGCCGAGCACTCCAAGCAGCGCGCCGCCGAATAGGGCGGCCACCACCACGAGGAACGGGTCGAGCTCCACGGCACGGCTCTGGATGCGCGGCTGCACCACGTAGTTCTCGAACTGCTGGTACGCGATGGCGAAGATCGCCCAGATGATCGTCGTCGTGGGGAAGTCGACGAAGAGGGTGACCGCGCCCACGATCACCGCGCCGAGCGTGGCGCCGACCAGGGGGATCAGGTCGAGCAGCGCGACGATGAGCGCCAGCGGCAGCGGTGACGGCACGCCAAGGATCACCAGCATGAGCCACGCGGCGAAGCCGGCGATCGTCGCCTGCGCCAGCGCGCCTCCTACGTACGAGCCGACGGCGTTAGCGATGGCGTCCGTGGCGCGGCGGATCCGCTCGGCCTGCTGGGGCGGCCGGTAGCGGAGCAGGGCGTCGCGCCAGGCCTTGCCGCGGCCGATCATGAACATGCTGATCACGATGATCGTGACCAGCGCGAAGATCGAGGACACGAGCCCGGCCCCGATGTCCACGAGCGCCCCGGCCGCGTCGCCGAGCCTCGAGACGAGGTTGTTGGCCACGTCCTCGAGCTTCGTGGTGATGTCGTACTTCTCGTTCGCCTCCCGAAGCTGAGGGTTCTCGTCGAACGCCTCGTTCAGGTCCTGCGCGTACTCGGGGAGGTCGTTGGCGAGCTTCACCGCCTGCTCGACGAGCGGGGGCACGAGGATCAGGGCGACGCCGATCGGGATGAAGACGATGCCCAGGTACACGATCGCGATCGCCAGCCCGCGCGGGAGCTTGCGGCTGAGGAGGTTGACCGGGCCGGACGCTGCGACCGCCAGGAACGCGCCCAGGAAGATGTAGCCGAGCGGCTCGCGGACGAGGTACATGATGTACAGCGCGAGGACGCTGAGCACGACCATGACGACCACGCGCAGGATCGCGCGGACGCTCGGTTGCTCTTCCCGCGGGACGGGTGCGGTGTTCACGAGCCGCGAGCGTCCCCGAGCGCCGGGTGACGCCGCATCACCCGCGCCGGGTGAGGAAAGGTCATCCGCGGATCCGCCAGAGTCCGCGCCATGTCGGTTTCGATGGTGGTGCGGGCGGCGGTTGTACTCATGGTCGACGCCCTGGCTCTGCTGCTGCTCTCGGCGCTGCTGTCGGGTTTCACGCTCGACGGGCCGGGCGCGGCGCTCGCCACCGCGGCCCTTGTCGGCGTCCTGAACGCGCTGGTCTGGCCGCTGCTGGCGCGCTTCGCCCTGCCGCTCAGCGTCCTCACCCTCGGGCTCGGCGCGCTCGCCCTGAACGCAGTGCTGGTGGTGTTCGCGATCGACGTCGTGCCGGGCGCGAGCGTCGAGGGCTTCTGGAGCGGCCTGGTGGTCACGGTCGGCATGGCGGCGCTCACGGCCCTGCTGTCGGCACTGCTCGCCATCGACGAGGACGAGTCCTGGTACCGGAATGTCGTGCGCCGCCAGGCGCGCCGCCGGGGCGACCGGACCGAGACCGGCGTGCCGGGCGTGATCTTCCTCGAGATCGACGGGCTCGCGCACGACGTGCTCAGGCGCGCCCTGCGGGACGGAAGCGCGCCGGCGATGGCGCGCTGGGTGCGCGAGGGGTCGCACCGCCTCGAGGGGTGGGAGACCGACTGGTCGTCCCAGACCGGCGCCTGCCAGGCCGGCCTGCTGCACGGCGACAACCACGACATGCCCGCCTTCCGATGGTGGGAGAAGGACCGTGGCAAGCCGATCGTGACGAACCATCCCCGCGACGCGGCCGAGCTGGAGCGGCGCCACTCGAACGGCCGCGGCCTCCTCCACAAGAACGGCGCGAGCCGCGCCAACATCCTGTCCGGCGACGCCGTGCACTCGATGCTCACGATGAGCACGGTCCTGAGCCGCCGCCGCCCGATCGGGCGCGACTACGCGGCCTACTTCGCGCGCCCGTATGCGGTTGCCAAGACCCTCGCCGCGGTCGTTGCCGAGATCGCGCGCGAGCGGCGCGCCCAGGCGGAGCAGCGCAGGCGTGACGTGCAGCCGCGCATCCGCCGCTCGCGCGAGTACGCGGCGCTGCGCGCGTTCGCGACGGTCATCCAGCTCGACCTGCAGGTGGCCGCCGTGGTGGGGGACATGCTCGCCGGCCGCCCGGTCGTCTACACGACCTTCCTCGCCTACGACGAGGTGGCGCACCACTCCGGCATCGAGCGGCCCGACACTCTGGCCGTGCTGAGGAAGGTAGACCGCCAGATCGCCCGCGTCGAGGCCGCCGCGGCCGACGCCCCGCGCCCGTACCGGCTGGTGGTGCTGTCGGACCACGGCCAGACCCAGGGGGCGACGTTCCTGCAGCGCTACGGCGTGACGCTCGAGGACGTCGTGCGGTCCGCCTGCGAGGGCGCGGACGAGGTGCACGCCGACGCGGGGCGGGAGGACGACGCCGCGGCCTACCTCGGCGCCGGCCTGACGGAGCTGGCGCGGGACGACACCGTGGCGGCGCGCGGAGCGCGGCGGGCCGCGAAGCGGCTCGAGCAGGGGGAGGATGACGAGGGGGACGGACTCCCGGACCTCTCCGTCATGGCCTCCGGCAACCTCGGCCTCATCTCCTTCCCGCGCGAGCCCGGCCGGGTCACGCTCGAGCGCCTCGAGCAGCTCCACCCGCGCCTGCTGCCGACCCTGCGCGACCATCCGGGCATCGCCTTCGCGATGTTGCGCTCTGAGCGCGACGGCACGCTGGCGATCGGCCGCAACGGCGTGCACCACCTCGACAGCGGGCGCGTGGAGGGCGACGACCCGCTGGCCCCGTTCGGGCCCGCCGCGGCCGATCATCTGCAGCGCACCGACGCCTTCCCGCACTGCCCGGACGTGATGGTCAACAGCACCTACTGGGAGGAGACCGGCGAGGTTGCCGCCTTCGAGGAGCTCGTCGGCTCACACGGCGGCATGGGCGGCACCCAGTCGCACCCGTTCGTGCTCCACCCGGTCGACCTGGCCTGGCCCGACGGCCTGGTCGTCGGCGCCGAGCAGGTGCACCGCATCATGCGCGGCTGGCTCGCGGCCCTCGGGCACGAGGGCTACTAGAGCTCGAGCACCCCGCCCGGCTCGAGGATCCGCACGTCGACCTCCGGGGCGAGCTCGGCCACGCGGGCCGCGAACTCGTGCGGCGGCGCGTGGAACCAGGCCCCGCGCCGCCGCCCGCGCGGGTGGAGCGTGCCCCAGTGGATCGGCACGGCCATCGCCGGGCGCAGCAGCGCCGCGGCCTGCGCCGCGTCCTCCGAGTCCATGTGGCCCGACCCGAGCTTCGGGCCCCAGCCGGCCACGGGGAGGAGCGCCACGTCGACCGGGGCGAGCCCGGCCATCCCGGGGAAGATCCCGGTGTCGCCCGCGAAGTACACGGACGGGCGACCGCGCACGACGAAGCCGATCGGCATGGCGCGGGCCCCGAGCGGCCGGCGGCGGTCGCCGTGCTCTGCGGGGGTCGCCTCGATCTTCAGCCCGCCGGCCTCGGTGACGTCGCCGGGCACGAGCTCCTCCACTTGGCGGATGCCTGCGGGCCCCAGCAGCGCGCCGGCGCCGGCCGGGGCGAGCACGCGCACGTCGCTCGGGAGCAGGTCGAGCGAGGGGAGGTCGAGGTGGTCGTAGTGGAGGTGCGAGAGCAGCACGGCGTCCACTCGTCCGGGCACCTCGGGGACTGGTCCGTGCCGGCGCAGGTGCGCGAGCCCGGCCCGCAGCACCGGGTCCGTCAGCAGGCGGACGCCACCGTGCTCCAGCAGCACGGTGGCGTGTCCAAGCCAGGCGATCCGGGCCGGCGTGCCTACGCGGCGGCGCCGCGGGTGTCGAGGGCCTCCTGGAGCGCGGTCTCCTGCTCGTTCGAGAGCGAGCTCTGGATCACATGGCCACCGTACTTCGAGATCTCCGGGACGACCTTGTCGCGCGTCGCCTCGCGCACGAGCACGAAGACGGCTGCGCCGCCCTCCGGGAGCTTCTGGCCGAGATCCTTCATGAAGTCGTCGTCGATGCCGTAGTCGCTCATCGCCCCGGCCGCCGCGCCGGTGGCCGCACCGATCGCCATGCCGAAGAGCGGCACGAGGAAGATCAGCCCGATCAGCCCGCCCCACAGCGCGCCGCCGGCGGCTCCGGCGCCGGCCATGGACGGCTGGTGCAGCTTCATCTTCCCGCCGGGCCTGTGCTCCACGATCACCGCGTCCTCGAGCGTGAGCGAGTGTTCCTTCACCAGCTCGCCGAGGGCGCCCATCACCTGCTTCGCCTGGTCGACGTCGTCGTAGGCGATCGCCACGAGGTTCGCCATGTCTCTCTCCTGATCCGGGGTCGGTGCGCCGGTCATGCTCGCGCTCGCGAGGGCGAGGGCGCATCACCCGCCCCGGGTGATTCCCGCTCACCCGCGGCGCTCGGACAATCGGCCCCATGCGAAAGGCCGGTATCGCCGTGCTCCTGGCCGCCGGCACCCTGCTCTGGATCGGCTTCGGGCTCGGGGTGTGGGCCGAGCGCCAGGTGCTGGACACGGAGCAGTGGGTCGACACGAGCGCGGACCTGCTCGAGAACGAGCCGGTCCGCACGGCCCTCGGCCTGTTCATCGTCGATCGCCTCTTCGACAGCGAGGAAGTCCAGGCGCAGATCGAGGAGGTGCTGCCGCCGCGGCTCGACCCGCTCGCCGGCCCGGCGGCGGCCGGCCTGAAGGAGGTCGCGCGCCGCAACGCGCCGCGCCTGCTCGGCAATGCGCTCGCCCTGAACGCCTGGAGGGCGGCGAACGAGGCCGCGCACAGCGAGCTGATCGCACTGGTCGAGGGCCGGACGGGCGACAACCTGACGCTCGACCTTGGGACGCTGTTCGAGCAGATCGCCGAGGGCACCGGCCTGCCGCCCGGCGCGGTCGACCGCCTGCCGCCGGAGGTGGCCTCGCTCCAGATCGCGTCCGGGGACAACCTGCGGACCGCGCAGGACGCGCTCGATCTCTTCGAGGCGCTCGTCTGGGTGCTGCTCGGGCTCGCCTTGGTGGCCTTCGCGGGCGCCGTCGCGCTGTCGGGCGACCGCCGCCGGACGGTGCTGAACGTCGGCGCCTGCCTCATGTTCGCGGCGATCGCCGTGCTCGCGGTGCGGCGCCTTGCCGGCGAGGCCGTGGTCGAGGCGCTCGCGGACGCGCCCAACGCGATGGGCGCGGCGGACGACGCCTGGGACATCTCCACGTCGCTGCTCGTCGACGTGGCACAGGGCTCCTTCCTGTTCGGCCTCTTCGTCGTCACCGGCGCCTGGCTGGCGGGCGCCGGCCGGCGCGCCACGGCGGTCCGGCGTGCGAGCGCCTACGCGATGCGCGAGCGCCCCGGCCTCGTGAGGGCAGGGCTCGGCGTGGCGATCCTGCTGCTCGTGATCTGGGGGCCGGTGCCGTGGACCCAGCGCTTCTGGACGATCGTCGTCTTCACGGTGGCCGCGTTCGCCTGGCTCGAGTGGGTCAGGCGCCGCACGCTCGAGGAGTTCCCCGAGCAGCCGCCACCACGAATTTCCCTCCGCTCGAGGAGAGCGGCCTACGACCATGGAGGTGAGACGTAGTGACCGAGATAGGACCGGTCCAGCTGGTCAGCGTCGGCTTCGAGCCGAACGCCAACTTCGAGGGCCGCATCGTCGACGAGCTGGCGGCGCTCGAGAAGGAGCGCACCATCCGCATCCTCGACCTGTTGTTCATCGCCCGCGACACGGACTCGGACGAGATCGTCGTGGTCGAGCACCGGGGCACCGAGAGCATGGGCGGCATCGTCGGAGCGCTGCTCGGCTTCGAGTTCGAGGAGGGCGCCGGACAGGACGCCGGAGGGACTCGGCCGGACGAGCACTCCTTCGGGTTCAGCCAGGCGGACATCGAGCAGATGGGCGCAGGCCTCGAGCCCGGCGGGTCCGCGGGCCTGCTGCTGATCGAGCACGTCTGGGCACGCGGGCTCAGGAAGGCCGTTCGCGACGCTGGCGGCCGCCTGCTCGGCGAGGGGTTCCTGACCCCGGAGACGATCGCGGCGGTGGAGCCTGAGCTGGCCGCAATGTCGCAGGCAATCGAGGAGATGGAGAGGGAGGCCGCAAATGCCTGAGCTGCTCGCGGCGATGGCCGCAAACCGGATGCAGACCCGCCAGAGCTACCGAACCATGTCGCGCATGCAGCGGCGGCGCACGTACATGCAGGACCGCATGGGCATGCGCCAGGACTTCCAGCAGGCCGGCCAGCCTGAGGCCGCCCAGGTCGCGGCCCCCGCCGAACCCGCCGCGCCCGACTACGCCGCGGAGCTGGAACAGCTCGCGCGGCTACGCGACCAGGGCGTGATCACGGCGGACGATTTCGAAGCCAAGAAGCGACAGATCCTCGGAATCTGAGGGAAAGGAGCAGGACCAATGTCAACACCCGAGTACCAATCGCCGCGGAGAGAGCCGGAGGTCTCAGGTTGGGCCGCCGGCGGGATCGTCTTCGCCGCGACGGTCCTCCTCATGATCGGCATCTTCCAGGCCATCGCCGGCCTGGTCGCGATCTTCGACGACGACTTCTACGTCGTCACGCAGAACTACACGTTCGACCTCGACACGACGGCGTGGGGCTGGGTCCACCTGATCCTCGGGATCCTGGTGGCGGCGGTGGGGTGGTCGCTGTTCGCGCGCCGGGCCTGGGCCGGCGTGGCGGCGATCACGCTCGCGATGCTGAGCGCCATCGCGAACTTCTTCTTCATCCCGTACTACCCGTTCTGGGCGATCCTCCAGATCGCGCTCGCCGTCTGGGTGATCTGGGCCCTGACGCGGCCCGGGGCGATCGAGACCTGAGCACGGCTGCCGGCTGAGCGCCACCCATGGCCGACGCGATCGGACAGGTCCTGCCGCTCGCGGTCGGGGTGGCGCTCAGCCCGGTGCCGATCATCGCCGTCGTGCTGATGCTCGGCACGCCGCGGGCGCGGGCGAACGGGCCGGCGTTCGTGCTCGGATGGGTCGCCGGCCTCGCGGTCGCCGGGACGGTGATCCTGCTCGTCTCGAGCGGCGCTGACGCGAGCGACGAGGGCGACCCCGCCGACTGGGTCGGCGTGCTGAAGCTCGTCCTCGGCCTGCTCCTGGTGCTGGTGGCCGCCCGCACCTGGCAGGTGCGTCCGCGCGGTGGCGCGGAGGCGGAGCTGCCGACGTGGATGAAGACGATCGACGCCTTCCACACTACGAGGGCGCTCGGGTTCGGGGCGCTCCTGAGCGGCGTGAATCCGAAGAACCTGCTGCTCACGGTCGGCGCGGCGGCGGCGATAGCGCAGACAGGCGTCCCGGCGGAGCAGCAGGCCGTCGCGCTGGCCGTGTTCATCGTAATCGGGACGCTCGGGCCGGGGATCCCCGTGGCGATCTACTTCGCGATGGGGGAGCGCGCCGAGCGCCTGCTGGAGGGGCTGAAGGCGTGGATGGGCGCCCACAACGCGGCGATCATGGCGGTGCTCTGCCTGGTCATTGGAGCGAAGCTCATCGGAGACGGGATGTCGGGCCTGGCGTAGCGGAGACGGCTCACGCCGCGCGCACGACGCAGCGGAAGCCCAGGTGGCACGTGGACGTGTCGACCGGCTGCGCCATCCGCGCCGCCGGCCTGTAGCGGTGGCAGTAGTTCGGCGCGCAGAGGAACGACCCGCCCTTCGTGACCTTGCGCGGGATCGGCACGTCCTGCGGCCCGAAGCCGTCCGCGGTCCACTCCCAGACGTTGCCGGTCATGTCGTACAGCCCGTACCCGTTGGGCGGGAAGGTCCCGACGGGCGAGGTCCACTCCCACCCGTCGCGCAGCTCGTTCGTCATCGGGAACTCGCCCTGCCAGGTGTTGGCCATGTAGCGGCCGCCCGGGACCTCCTCGTCGCCCCACGCGTAGGTCGCGCCCTCCAGCCCGCCGCGGGCCGCGAACTCCCATTCCGCCTCGGTCGGCAGCTCCTTGCCGGCCCAGCGGGCGTAGGCCAGCGCGTCCTCGTAGGCCACGTGCACGACGGGGTGCTTCGACAGCTTCTTCGCCGAGGTCTCGGGTCCCTGCGGGTGGCGCCAGTCCGCGCCCCGCACATAGGCCCACCACTGGTAGGCGTCGTCGAGGCGGACGGGGCGCTTCGGCTTGACGAACACGCTGGAGGAGGGCGCCAGGAGCGCCGGGTCCGCGTCCGGGTATTGATCGGCGTCGGCGGGCCGCTCGGCGAGCGTCACGTGCCCCGTCTCCTTGACGAAGCGGTTGAAGTCGCGGTTCGTGACCGGATGGCGGTCGATCCAGAAGCCACCGGTGCTCGCGGAGCGCACCGGGGCCTCCTCCGGGTAGCCGGCATCGCTCCCCATCAGGAACGTCCCGCCCTCGATCCAGGCCATTGTGGCCGTGACGGCCTCGGTCGCGATGGGTCGAGGCTACAAAAGGACCGTCAAACCTCCGTCACCCTGCCCGGGTGATTCGCGCTCACCCCGGAATCCACCAGGATCTGAACGTGGGCGATCCTCTGTCCGAGCTCGAGGCGTACCGCGGGCTGCGGGAGTCGCTCGAGGTGTCGATCCTGCCGCTGGCCACGTCGGTCGACGGACGCCGCTTCGAATTCCAGGCCTCGCTGCAGGGCCTGGAGCTGGAGGCGGGCGGATACGTTGCGCTCGACGCTGGCGGCCGGACGCGGCTGGGCCAGCTGCTTTCGCTCGAGATGCATCACCAGGACGCTGGGGCGCTCGACCGGCCCGGCCACATCCTCATCCGGGTGGCGCGCGGCGAGGGGATCCTCCTCGCCGGGGGCAGCGGCCCGTTCCACGACGCGATGGTGCGCCGGGCCTCCCCGGCCGAGGTGAAGCGCTGGCTCGAGGCCACGCGTCCCGACCACGCCCGGCTCGCGGTCGGCGAGCTGGCGCTCGCGCGCGGCGTGCCGTTCGCGCTCGACGCCGCCGGGTTCGGCCGGCACACCTTCCTGTGCGGCCAGTCGGGATCGGGCAAGACCTACTCGCTCGGCGTGCTGCTCGAACGGCTGCTGATGGAGACGAGCCTGCGAGTGGTCGTGCTCGACCCGAACTCGGACTACGTGCGGCTGGGCAAGCCGCGCACCGGGGCCGATCCCGAGATCGCCGAGCGCTACCGCGCGGCCGTGTTCCCCGTGGGGATCCGGAGCGGCACGAGCGACGAGGCCCGCATCGGCGTCCGGTTCCGCGACCTCAGCCCGGCCGCCCAGGCCGCGGCGTTGCGGCTCGACCGGGTGGCCGACCGCGAGGAGTACGCCGAGCTGATCGCGCTCGTGGAGGACGCCGGCGTCCGCACGCTGGAGGACCTGGCCCGCTCGGCCGCGGACAGGCTCAAGCAGCGCGCCCGCAACCTCGGCGTCGACCGCTGGGGCATCTGGCCCGGGCCGGAGGGCCTGTCTCTGCCCGACGAGGTGGTGAGCGAGACCGCCCCGCGATGCCTGGTCGTCGACCTCGGCTCGCTCCCGACGCGCGAGGAGCAGGCGCTCGCCGCCGGCGCCGTGCTCGAGCGCCTGTGGCGCGAGCGGGCCCGCCGCGAGCCGGTGGCGATCGTGATCGACGAGGCGCACAACGTGTGCCCCGCGGCGCCTGACGATCCGCTCACCGCCTTCGCCACCGCGGACGCGATCAGGATCGCGGGCGAGGGCCGCAAGTTCGGGCTCTTCTTGATCGTCGTGACGCAGCGGCCGCAGAAGGTGCACGGGAACGTGCTCTCCCAGTGCGACAACCTCGTGCTCATGCGGATGAACTCAACCGCCGACCTGGCCCACGTGGCAGACGTGTTCTCGTTCGTCCCGCCCGGCCTCATCGACCGCGCGGCCGCGTTCGATCAGGGAGAGGCGCTGGTGGCCGGCAAGATCGCCTCCCACACCGCCCTGATCCGCTTCGGCGCGCGCATCACCGAGGAGGGCGGGGCGGACGTGGCGGGCTGGGCCTGAGCGTGACGGTCAGGATGGTGCTCACTCGCGGCGTGCGCTCGCTGCTGGACTCGGCGGGCACGCGCGACGCCGCCCAGGTCGCCTACTACCTCGTGATGTCCTTCCCCGCGCTCCTGCTCCTGCTGGTCTGGGGGTTCTCGACCGTGCTCCAGGACGACAGCGTGCGCGAGGAGATCGTGGACGCGATCATGCACGGCCTGCCGATCGCCGATCCGGCCGACCGCAACCAGGTCGAGCGCCTGCTCGACGACGTCGCGGCCGGCGCGGGCGGTCTCGGGTGGCTCGGAGCGGTGGCGCTGGTGTACTCGGCGAGCGGCGCGATCGGTGCAACGCGCCATGCGGTCAACGAGGCCTGGGGCGACCGCGACACCCGCCCGTTCGCGCAGGCCAAGGTGCTGGACGCGGGCCTCACGCTCGTTGTGGGCCCCGTCCTGATCGTCGCGCTCGGGCTCACGCTGTCGGGGGAGCTGTCCTCCTCGATCGGGGACCGACCCTGGCTCGCGGCCGTCGCGCAGTTCGCCGTCACGCGCCTGGTCCCGCTGGCCCTGCTGCTTGCCGTGCTGGCGGCCCTGTTTCGCGTGCTGCCGGAGGCTGAGCGGGCCACGTGGCGCGCCGCATGGCCGGGCGCGCTGGTCTCCGTTCTGGCGATCGTGGCGATCGAGCTGGGCACGAAGGTCTACTTCGACGTCGTCGGGAACTCGAACGCCGTCTACGGGACGATGGGCGTGCTCCTGGCCGTCGTCTTCGCGGCCTATCTGATCGCTCTCGCGGTCCTGCTCGGCGCGCACGTCTCGGCCGCGGTGGGCCGGCCGGCCGAGGAGCCGGAGGGACCCGGCGCCCCGCTCGGCCGCTCGATCGCGAACGTGGTCCGCGGCCTGTTCGTCAGGGATCGCCGCGCGTAGCCCGGGCGTAGGCGCGCACCAACGGCACCGCCGTCACCCCGTGGAGCACCACGCTGGCCAGAACGGTCACCGTCATCGCCGCGAGGATCGCGCCGAGGGCCGGAAGCTCGGGCTCCTCCTCGGCAACGGACAGCGCGAGGATGATCGACGCGAGGCCGCGCGGCCCGAACCAGCCCATGAACGCGACCGCGCTCGGGCGGAGCCCCATCCCACTGACGGCCAGCGCCACCGGCGCCATTCGCACGAGGGTGAGGCTGAGGAGCGCATAGAAGACGATGCCGGCGTCGGCGACGTTCAGGAAGCCGATCGCGACGGTCCCGAACACGAAGAACACGGCCAGCCCGAGCAGCTGACCCAGCTCATCGGTGAACCGGAAGATGTGCTCGCGGGAGAGGGCTCCGACCTGACCCGCGGCGAGGCCACCGGCGAACGCGGAGATGAAGCCGTTGCCGCCGGCCTCGTCCGCCAGGACGAACGCCAGCACCGCCAACGCCACCACGCCGAACCGCTCGAACAGCGGGGTTGTCAGTCGGCGCTCCGCCGAGAGCTGCAGCAGCCATGCTCCGCCGCCCCCGACCGCGATGCCGATCAGCGCCCCCAGCCCGATCTGCTCCGCCGCGAATCCGATCCAGTCACCGGCCGCGGGGACGGTCTGGTCGACTGCGATCGCGAGGAACAGCGCGAGGAACGGCACGGACAGCCCGTCGTTCAGGCCGCTCTCCACGCTCAGCGCCTGGCGGATCCGCGCCGGTACCGCGTTGCTCGACACCACCGCCTGGCCGAGCGCGGCGTCGGTCGGCGCCAGTACCGCGGCCACGATCGCCGCCTCCCAGAACTCCAGCTCCGTGAGGAGCACGGCGCCGGCCGCCATCCCCAGCAGGATCGTGAGCGGCATGCCGATGCCGAGCAGCCGGCCGGGCAGGTCGGCGTCGCCGCGCAGCGAGCGCACGTCCACGCGCGAAGCGTCGGCGAACAGCAGCAGCGCGAGGGTGATCTCGGCGACGTGGAAAGCGGTGCCGTGCGTGGCCTGGACCTCGACCAGGCCGAGCACGTCGGGACCGGCGAGGATGCCTCCGCCCACGAACACCATCGGCGCGGAGATCGCGCTCAGCTCGAGCCGCCTCGAGACGAGCGAGTAGGCCAGGACCACCGCCGCGACGACCGCGAGGCCCGTCATCGCGGCCTGCTTCTCACCCGACTACTGGCGCGCCATCGCGACGCGCAGCAGCTCCTCGGGGCTGATCAGGTGATCCACGTCCTCCGCGGCCTCGTCGATGTCTATCTGGATCCAGCGGACGCGGCCGGTGAAGCCGTTCTCGTAGCCGTGGTCGTCGCTCACCGGCGTGGCGCTGTCCCGGCCGAGGTCCGTGGTTTCGTCCGCGGAGAACAGCATCGGCACGGTGTGCTCCACTCGGCCGGCGCCGACCTTCTCGCCGTCGACGTAGAGCGTCACGTCGCCGCCCTTCGCGAGGCCCCCGCCGTCGTATGCGAACTCCATCCGCACCTGGTGCTCGCCGGGCAGGACCAGCTGCTCGCCGTAGACCTTGAAGCGCTGGAGGCCGAAGAAGTTGTAACAGTAGGCAGGCCGTCCCTCGTGGAGGTACAGGCTCCAGCCGGCGTAGGCGCCACCCTGGGCGACCAGCACCCCCTCGCCGCCGCCCTCGGGCACGTCGATCTGCGCGGTCACGGCGTGCGACTTGTTCTTCACCACCAGCACCGAGTTCTCCGACAGCCGGCCCATCCCCTCGAACAGGAGCTGTGAGTTGCCGCGGACGAGCTGCGGACGCCCGGCAATGTCCGGGTTGAAGCGCTCGAAGCGGCGGTCGTCGAGCGGCAGCACGTTGTAGCGGGCCGCCTCGATCAGGAACAGGCGCTGGAGCTCGCGCAGCTTCTCCGGCTGGTCGGCCGACACCTCGTGTGCCTGGGTCCAGTCGTCGGGCGCGTACAGCTCCCACACGTCGTCGTCGAGCGCCGGCATCTCCGTCGGCTTCCAAGGGATGCTGTGGCGGGTCACCGCGGTCCAGCCCTTGTGGTAGATGCCGCGGTTCACGAACATCTCGAAGTACTGGGTCTCGCGGTGCTCGGGCGCGGCCGCGTCGTCGAAGGTCGGCGCCATGCTCTTCCCGTGCAGCGGCATCTGCTGCACGCCGTGCACGAACGTCGGCTCGGGCAGGCCCGCGACGTCGAGCACGGTCGCGGCGACGTCGATCACGTGGCTGAACTGGGCGCGCACCTCCCCGCGTGCCTGGAACCCGATCGGCCAGTGCACGACGGTGCCGTTGCGTGTGCCGCCCCAGTGCGAGGCGACCTGCTTCGTCCACTGGTACGGGGTGTCCATCGCGTGCGCCCAGCCGACCGCGTAGTGGTTGTTGGCGGCGACGGTCCCGAACTCGTCGATGCGCGACACCATGAATTCGGTGGTCTCGATCCCGGCGGCCCCGTTCAGCGAGATCGCCTCGTTGAACGTGCCCTGGGGCGTGCCCTCGGCGGACGCCCCGTTGTCGCCGATGATGTAGTAGATCAGCGTGTCGCCGAGGACCTCGAGCTCCTCGAGCGCGTCCACGAGCCGCCCGATGTGGTGGTCGGTGTGCTCCAGGAAGCCGGCGTACACCTCCATCTGACGCGCGAGCACCGGCTTGAGGTCGGCGGGCATGTGGTCCCATACCGGGATCTCTTCCGGCCGCTCGGTCAGCTCGGCCTCGGGCGGGATCACGCCGAGCTCCTTCTGGCGCGCGAACGTCTCCTCGCGCAGCGCGTCCCAGCCCTGGTCGAACCTACCTCTGTACTTCTCCGACCACTCGACCGGCACGTGGTGCGGGGCGTGGGTGGCGCCGGGAGCGAAGTACGCAAAGAACGGTTTGTCAGGCATCAGCGCCTTCTGCTGGCGGATCCAGGCGATCGCCCGGTCCGTCATGTCCTCGGTGAAGTGGTACCCCTCCTCAGGGGATCGGTCGGGCTCGACGGCAGTGGTGCCGTCGTAGATCGCCGGTGCGTACTGGTTCGTCTCGCCGCCGATGAAGCCGTAGAAGTGCTCGAACCCGCCGCCGCCTGTGGGCCACGCGTCGAACGGCCCGAGCGGACTCGTCTCCCAGACCGGCACCTCGTGGCACTTCCCGAATTGCGCCGTCGAGTAGCCGTTCAGCTTGAGCGTCTCGGCGAGCGGGGCGGCGGAATTCGGCCGGATCGAGTTGTAGCCGGGCGCGGACGTCGCGACCTCGGTGATCCCGCCCATCCCGACCGAGTGGTGGTTGCGCCCCGTCAGCATGGCCTGGCGCGTGGGCGCGCAGAGCGCGGTGGTGTGGAAGCGGGTGTACTTGAGGCCGTCGTCCGCGAGCCGCTCGGCCGTCGGTGTCGAGCACGGGCCGCCGAAGGCGCTCGAGGCACCGAAGCCCACGTCGTCGAGCAGGATCAAAAGGACGTTCGGCGCGCCCTCCGGCGGGCGCAGGGGCTCGATCGGCGGGAAGGAGGTGTCGGGGTCCTTCGCGTCGTACGTCACCAGTCCCGTGTGGGCCTTGTCGGGGATGGGCAGGACGTCTCGCTGAATCTCGCTCGCCATGGGCGAAGGCTCACGGGCGGGCGGGTGAACGCGCCTCACCTGCCGAGGGTGAATCGCCCGCTAGTCGAGCAGGCCGGCGAAGTACTCGAGCGCCGTCCGGGTCTTCGTCGCCTGCTCGGCCGTCAGGTTCACGCCGCGGGACGCCAGGTGGTCACGCGAGGTGGTCACCGCCTCGAACCAGTCGGCCGGCGCGCATTTCGTCGACAGCTCGAGGATCCGCGAGCCGTCCGGGTAGAACCACAGCTCGACGGCGAGCTTTCGGCCGAGGCCCTCCGGTGACACTTTGAGCTTCAGGGCGTGCACCGGGCCGAGCACGGCCAGGTCGTCGAGCTCGACACCGTCGGGTGCGTGCTCGCTGAAGAACGCTCGCTGGGGCTTCGAGAACAACTTGCGCAGCGACTTCCGGCCCGCCACGGCCTCAGCCACGCCGCCGGGTTTCGCGCTGCCCTTGAAGGAGGCCGAGCAGACGAAGCTGCCCGGCATCGCGTCGACCTCCACGACGAAGTCGGGCCGGTCGCGCAGCTCCTTGGGCAGGCTGGCGGGCACCACGGGCCGCAGCTTCACGACGGTGTCGTCGGGCGCTCCCTGCGTCCTGCGCGCCCGTACCACGACGCCGCTCCTGTCGAGCCTCAGGTCGGGTGTATCGAAGAAGAAGACCTGGCGGATCCGGGCGGTGAGCGGATCCACGCCGAGCGCCGCCGCGGCGGAGTGCCGGTCCACGTCCGGCACCGTCAGCTTCAGCTCGAGACTGTCGGCTTCCCCGAGCAGCCCGAGGAACTCCTCGAGCTCGCCGGAGAGCCGCGGGGTGGACGCTGACGCTTGACCCATGGCCAGAGTTCTCGCACCCCCGCGGGTGAGCGCGATTCACCCGACGCGGGTGATGCGGCCTAGGAGCCGGCGCCGTCGTCGCTTCGCCCAAGCGGCGGCGGGAGGAGGCCGGTTGCACGGGCGCGTTCCACCGTCTGCGCGCGTGAGCTCGTGCCGAGCTTGCGGTAGATCGTTCGCACGTGGCTGTGGACGGTGTGGTAGCTGATGAAGAGCTCCCGGCCGATCTCGGCCTCGGACAGCGCCGTTGGGAGCATCTGCAGGACGTCGAGCTCGCGCGCGCTCAGCTCGTCGATCGCCAGGGGCAGGGCGGCGGCGTCGCTGGGTTCCTCGCCGCTGAGGAGACGTTCGGTGGCCTCCCACCGCTCGGCGAGGATGCCCAGCTCGGGCAGGCCCTCGAGGACGAGACGCGCCTCGCCGCGTGCGGCTCGGGCCGACTCCCCTGAGCCGGCGAGATGCAGTGCCTGGGCGAGCCAGAGCAGCGCGTCCGCGAGCTCCACCGGGTAGGGGCCGGGCCGCAGGACGGCGACGGAGGATTCCAGGGACGAGATGCTCGCGGCCCGCGCTCCGAGAAGGCCGTGGGCGCGGCCACGTGCGAGCAGCACGCGGCCATAAGGTGGGCTCGTCAGGAGCTTGTGCTCCTCGCCCAGTCGTTCGCCTTCGGTCGAGTAGTGATCGGCTGCGGCGGCATCCCCGTTGTCGGCCGCCATCATGCCGAGGTAGCCGTACGCGGCGCTGGCCAGCAGCGGCAGTGGCGAGCGAGCGGCCGCCTCGACGTAGGGGCGTGCCGCTTCGCGATCGCCGGTCCAGTACAGGGCCGTCGCGAGGCCGGCACATGCGAGAGGCCACCAGATCGTCTGATCACCCCGCTCCAGCTCGACCGCTCGGCGGGCAGCTTCGAGGTGCTCTGACAACCGCCCGCTGGTCACGATGCCACGAACGGTGGCGACGCCCGCCTCGATCGTGGCCGGGCCACCGGGCAGGGGTCCGTCGTAGGGAAGCTCCTCGGCGCGGTCCAGCCAGCGGGTCATCTCCGGATCGTCTCCGAGGACGATCTGGCCGGTTCCGGCGACGAGGCACAGCCTCGGGTCGGCCGCGACGGACTCCTCGCCCAGGCGGTCGAGCCAGGAGCGCACGGTGTCCACCTGGCCGGCGCCCAGATAGGCCAGGCTGACCGGGCCCAGGAGGTCGGCGACGAGCCCGGCGTCGCCGGCCTCGACGGCGTGCTCGATCGCCTCGAAGGTCATGCCCTCCTCGGCGAACCACCGGCTTGCCCTACGGTGCAGCAGCGGGACGAGACCGGCATGCTCGGCCCGAAGCTCGCTCTGGAGCACCTCGCCGAAGAGGTGGTGGAGCCGGTACCACTCGCGCGTGCCGCCGAGGGGTACCACGAACGCGTTGGAGTGCTCCAGCTCCTGCAGGAGGCGGCCGGACCCGCGCCGCTCCAGGACGGCGTCGCACAGGCGTCCGGACAGGCGTTGCAGCACCGAGCACCGGACGAGGAAGCGCTGGGCCTCGGGGGCGAGGCCGGCCAGCACTTCCGACCCGAGGTAGTCGAGCACGTGCCGGTCCGTTCCCGCGAAGTCCCGCACGAAGCCGCTCGTGTCGTCGCGCCCGCTCATCGAGAGCCCAGCGAGCGACAGTCCGGCCGCCCACCCCTCGGTGCGCTCCACGAGTCGCTCGACGTCGTCGGCGTGGACGTCCAGCCGCATCCGTGCCATCAGTGCGCTCGCCTCCGCGCCGCTGAAGCGCAGGTCCGCCGCGCGCAGCTCGGCGAGCTGGCCCCGGCCGCGCCAGCGGCTGAGCGGCAGCGGCGGATCTGCCCGCGTGGAGATCACCACCTGTACACCGTCCGGCAGGTGGTCCAGCAGCTGCTCCACCTGCCGGTGAATCGCGGGGTTGCGGATCAGGTGGTAGTCGTCGATGACGAGCGCAAGGCGCGGAGCCGCCGCGGCGAGCTCGTTGATCGCGGGCGGCAGGACGAACGTTGCGACGTCGGCTCCTCCGCGCAGCGCCGCGAGCGACGCGTCGCCGAAGCCGGGGATCGCTTCGCGCACGGCCACGATCGCGTAGGTCCAGAAGCGCGTCGGGTCGTTGTCGCTGGAATCGAGCGAGAACCAGCACGCCGAGAGACGGTCCGCGTCGGCGGCCAGCCACTGCGCGAGGGCAGTTGTCTTCCCCGATCCCGCGGGTGCATCGACGAGCGTGAGCGTGCAGCCCTCGCCCGAGCGCAGGATGGCGAGCGGCCGCTCGCGCGGGACGAAGACCGGCCGCAGCACGGGCGGCCAGAGTTTCGTGACGACCAGGTGTATCTCGGAAGAGACCGCGTCCATGGGCCAGCGCCGAGGTTCGTGCGAGCAACGCCGATCGTACAGTGACCGCGGCGGCGCCCTCTACGAATCTACGGGCGCCGCGCGGATGACCTCGACACCCGCTCCGCCCAGGCCGGAGAGCATCCCCATGAGCTGCGACTGGTCGACCACGTCGCAAACGAGCTCCGTGAGGTCGGCGCTCACGTGCGTGTCCGGGTTGCCGATGCGTGCGAGGATCGCGGCGTCGACCTCGCCGCGGACGATGATGCTGTAGCGCGTGGTGCTCACGCCGGCTGTGGCTCCTGCTCGAGGCTGACAACCGTCAGCCCTAGGTCGCTGAGGCGCTGGAGCAGCGCGTCCAGTTCCGCCGCATCTGCCACGTCGACGAGCACGGCCATGCCGCTTCCCTGCGGTTCCATCTCCACGGCATCGATGTTCCTGGCAAGGCGCGACGTGAGCCTTGCGTCTATGAGGATGCGATAGCGGATCACAGATCCCATGCTCGTGGCGCGCTTGCCCGCCGTCATCCCCTAGCGGCGAAATCCCCTAGGTGAAAGGGGGATGTAGGGGATGACAGGCGATCCCTCCAGCACGGAGGCTACGGGCCATGACTCCCGTGCGGGTTATCGCAGTGGATCACCGCGAACTCTTCCGCCGCGCCGCCCGCGAAGTGGTCTCGGCGACGCCCGGATTCGCCTGGCTGGCGGGGGCCGCGTCTGCTGAGGAGGCGCTCGAGGCCGCCGTAGAGCTGCGCCCGGAGCTGGTGCTCGTGGAGGCGGAGATGCCGGGCATCGACGGGCGCGAGACCGCGCGGCTGCTAAAGCGGGCGCTGCCCGGGACCGTGGTGGTGCTCCTCTCCGCCGACGGCGCTCCGGATCTCGAGGAGCTCACGCCAGGCGGCCTGCGCGCGTTGTGGGAAGAACACAAACGTGATTGACTCCCATGCGGGCTAGGACTCGCGAAGGGACTCCGCCGACGCCTGGATTCGAACAGCTAGCGCCTCCACTGGCCACCAGGAGGATCCCGCCGTCGCCCGCGCACGGAGCGGTCGTGCGCCCCCGTCTGCTGGAGCTTCTCGACCGGGGAGTGGACCGCCCGCTCACGCTCATGTCGGCCCCGGCCGGATCGGGGAAGACCGAGCTGCTCGCGCAGTGGATCGAGGCGGGCAGGGCCCCCGGGCCCGTCGCCTGGGTCCCGCTCGGACGCGACGACGCCGATCCGCACCGGTTCTGGGCCGACGTGATTGCATCGCTGGGCGAGGCGCACCTCGGCCTGGCCACGTTGGCGCCGCCGCCGCGCGGTGAGCTGAGGCCGTTCCTCATCAGCGTGATCAACGCTCTTTCCGGGGTCGACGAGCCACTGGTGCTCGTGCTCGACGATCTCCACCTCGCCGGCTCGGCGAGCATCGTTGGAGACCTCGAGTGGGTGCTCGAGAACGCGCCGCCCAACCTGCGCCTGGTGGCAGCCACACGCAGCGATCCCCTTTTCCGGCTCCAGCGGCTGCGGGTGGCGGAGCGCATGTGCGAGATCCGCGCCGCCGACCTCGCCTTCTCGCGCCAGGAGGCGGCTGCCCTGCTGCGCGGCCTCGACCTTCCCGGCGAGGATGTCGACTCCCTGTGGCGGCGCACCGAGGGTTGGGCGGCGGGTCTCAAGCTCGCCCGCCTGTCGCTCGACGGCCACGCTGACCCGCACGCGTTCGTGACAGGGTTCGCCGGCGGCGACAGCGCGGTGAGCGACTACCTGATCTCCGAGGTGGTGGCGCGCCAGCCGGCCGACACGCTCCTCTTCCTGCTGCGCACGTCGATCGCCGAGCGCGTCAGCGGCGAGCTGACGGAGGCGCTGACCGGGGCCGAAGGCGGGAGCCACATGCTGCGGGAGCTGGCGCGCCGGGACGCGTTCGTCAGCGCCGCGGGGGAGGAGGCGGGCTGGTACCGGTACCACCCTTTGTTCGCGGACGTGCTGCGCGCCGAGTTGCATCGCCGCCTGCCCGGCGAGTCGCCGCGGCTGCACCGGGTCGCGGCGGCCTGGCACGCCCGTCACGGCAACCCGCTGGAGGCCGTGCGTCACGCGGTGGTGGCGGGCGACTGGGAGCTCGCCGCCGAGGTGGTCGGCGAGCACTGGCTCGTGTTCGTCCTCCGCGGCGGCGGCACCGTGCTGTACGAGCTGGTGAAGCGCATCCCCGCCAAGGCCGTTCGCTCGAGCGCCGAGCTGGCGCTCGCCACGGCCGGCCTGCTGCTCGAGCAGGGCGACCACGAGGGAGCCGACGAGCTGCTCGTCCGCGCGCACGAGCTGGCGGACGGCCTGCCCGAGCCGCGGCGCCACCGCTTCGCCGTCACGTCCACGGCCACGACGCTCTACCGGGCGCGCCTGCGCGGCGACGTACAGGAGGCGCTCAGCGCGGCCCGGCTCGTGCTCGACGAGCACTGGGACCGAGAGGTCGCCATCGAGGTGCGCGCGCTCACGCTCGCGAACCTCGGCATCGCGGAGTTCTGGGACGGCGACCTCGACTCCGCGGAGGAGCGCCTGCAGCAGGCCGCCGGCCTAGCGCTCGAGTGCGGAAACGACTTCGTGCTGTTCCTGGCCGAGAGCTACGCCGCCGCCGCGGACGTCCGCGAGGGCCGGCTGCAGGAGGCGCGCACGCGCGCCCGCACGGCAATCCAGCTCGCAGAGCGCCGCGGTTGGACCCGGCTGGCACATGCGGCCATCGCCTACTCGACGCTGGCGACGGTCCATCTGTGGCGCGGCGAGGTGGAGGCCGCGGAGCGTCTCGCCGGGCGCGCGGCCGAGACGCTCGAGCATGCCACGGAGCCACTACTACGTCCGGCGGTCGCACAGGTCCGCGCCCGCCTACTCGTGATGCAGGGCGAGCCGCTCACCGCACTCGAGGTGCTCGCGGCCGCGAAGGCCGATGGGCCGCTCCCGACGTTCCTGGAGATGTCATCTGGTCTGCTCGAGGCCGAGGTGTGGCTCGGGCTGGGCGAACCTGCGCGGGCACGCAGGCGACTGGCGGAGATCGACGCGGAGGACGCGTCCGACGCCGCGATCGGGCTGGCCCGGCTCGAGCTCGCGAGCGGCGCGCCGGGCCAAGCGATCCGCGCGGTGGCCACCTTCCTGGCGGACGAGCGCCGGCCGGTGCTCCCGTTCGCGCGCGCGGAGGTGTGGGCCATCGACGCCATCGCGCGTGACGCGGTGCACGACGAGGAGGGAGCGCTACGGGCGCTCGAGCGCGCACTCGACCTGGCGGAGCCGCGGGGGTACGGCGGCATCCTCGCGCGCTACGGCGCGCCGCTGCGCTCGCTGCTGCGCCGCCGCGTGGAGCGGGGGACCGGGCATCGGGCGCTGGCGGCACAGCTGCTCTCGACACTGGACGAGGGCCCCGCCGCCCACGCCGCCGCGCCGGCCACGCTGCTCGAGCCGCTGAGCGACCGCGAGTTGGCCGTGCTCCGATTCCTTCCCACGATGATGTCCAACGCGGAGATCGCCTCGGAGATGTTCGTTTCCGTGAACACGGTCAAGACGCACCTGAAGCACGTCTACCGGAAGCTCGACGTGGCTGACCGCAGGGATTGCGTCAGGCGTGCGCGGGAGCTGAGGCTGCTCAGCCCCGGGCTCGGCGACCGTTGAGGCGGCCGGCGGTCCCGCGGGGGGTCGCCGACTTCGGGCTCCGCTCGCTGCGCCGTTTCTTGAACATCGAAGGGGCGCAGCAGGCGACCGTGATCGCCGCGCAGGCGTTCACCTCGCTGATCCCGTTCCTGGTAGTGGCCTCGGCCTTCGGCCCGGGGGACGAGGACCTCGCCGACCGGATCGTCGAGCGCTTCGGCCTTGAGGGGAGCTCGGCGCGAAGCGTGCGCGCGCTGTTCAACAGCGCCGGCGAGGTCGAGAGCGCCGTCACATGGGTCGGGGTCGCGATCCTGGTGCTCGCCACGCTCTCCTTCACGCGAGCCATGCAACGCATGTTCCAGCGCGCGTACGGGACGGCGCCGGGCGGACCGCGGGACATGTGGCGGGGGCTCGTCTGGCTGGCCGGGTTCGCGGTATGGATCACGCTCAGCTCCCCGTTGCGTGAGACCTTCCGGGACGTCGGCGGCCTGCTGGTGGCCCTGGCGGTGTCCGGCCTGACAGGCCTCGTCCTCTGGCTGTGGACCCCGAGAATCCTGCTCGGCATCCCCGACTGGCGGCGGCTGCTGCCGGGCGCCATCGCGTCCGGCATCCTCGGTGCGCTGGCCGGAGTCGCGTCGGGGATCTACATACCGATCCTGTTGAAGTGGTCGGCCGACAAGTACGGCCTGATCGGGATCGCGTTCTCGATGCAGTCCTGGTTGCTGGTGATGGCGTTCGTGGTGGTGATCGGTGCGGTGGTGGGCGCGCTGGCGAGCGAGCTGTACGGCGACCACATCGAGCGCATGACGCGGAGGAGGATGCGTGAGCGAGCCGGCTGACGACGACGTGACCCGCCGCACGCGGCTGGCGGCAGAGCGGACCTGGCTCGCGTGGTGGCGCTCCGGGATCGCCGCGGCGACCGCGGCTGTCGCGGTGGGCGGCGTGGTGCCCGAGCTGGTCGACGGCGGGCGGACGGCCTACGTCGTGCTGGGTGCGGGCTACGCGGCGCTCGCGGTCGGGATGCTCGTCGCGGGCGGGCTGCGGCGCCGCCAGGTGGACCGCGCGCTGGAACGAGGCGAGTACGAGCGGGTCAGCGAGCGGGCCGTGCTCCTGCTGACGTTCGCCGCCGTCGCTCTCGCGGTGGGCACCCTTGCCGTCATCGTGGTGCAGGCGTAGCGGGCAGAGGCGGCGGATCCAGGGCGGCCCTGGTAAGCCACGCCGCGACGGCTGCGAAGACCGCGGGCGGCACGGCGTCCAGGCCGGCGATGCCGACGAGCAGGGCGCTGAGGAAGAGCGAGGCGAACAGCAACCGCGTCGCGGCGGCCATGCCCGCCGCCGCGCCGATCGCCACCGCCGCGGTCGGCGACATGTCGAACGCGATCACCGCGAGGGTCGCCAGCGCGACGCCCAGGAAGATCGCCGGGAAGACCGGCCCGCCCCGGAAGCCACAGCCGAGGCAGATCGCGTACCCGAGCGCCTTGGCGGCGAGGAGCACCAGGACGATTCCGGCCGTGTCCTCCTCGACGAGGTCCGGCACGGCCGCCTGGCCCGAGAAGAGCACGTCCTGGGAGCTGGCGCCGAGGAGGTCGGCCAGCGCGGCCAGGAGACCGGTCGCGAGGCCGCCCGCGACCAGGAGCGCGGGCATGCCCCGGCCGCGCTCGTGCTCGCCGTGCACGCGGTGAGCTAGGCGCATGACTGCCACGATCACCAGCGCCGTCGCGACACCGACCCCGGCCCCCATCACCAGGTCGGCGACCCTGGTTCCGTCGTACTCGGGCAATCCGGGCACGGACAGGGGAACGGTGTCGAGCCCGCCCCAGTCCCCGAGTCCCACGAAGATGACGTAGCCGCACGCCGCGGCCACGAGTCCCGGCAGCAAAGTGGGGATCAGGGCCGCCCCCAGCTGCGCGGCGGAGGCCTCGACCAGCAGGATCCCGGCGACGATCGGCCCGCCGAAGAGTGCCGAGATGGCCGAGAACGACCCCGCCGTGCCGAGGGTGGCAGCCTCCTGTGGGCCCGCGCGCATCAAGGGAACGGCCGCCATGCCGACCGCGGCGCCGAGCGCGATCAGCGGGGCCTCCGGGCCGAGCACCGCGCCGAAGGAGAGCGTGCCGAGCGCCGCCAGGGCCACGCCGACGGCCGCCCGCGGCGGGGTCGGCGTCATCGCGAGCCCCTCCAGCGGCGAGTGGCCGCCGTCGCCCGGGAGCAGGGCGCGCGCGGCCGCCACCAGGGCGGCGCCCACGGCGGGTAGGGCGATGACCAGGTAGAGCGGGGCCGAGGCGTGCCCGAGCGCGTCTGGCAGGTCCTCCCACAGCAGGTGCTCCAGCTCGTGGACGAGGGCAAGGAACCCCGCGGCCAGGAGAGCCGCGGGGACCCCGATCAGCGCGCCGAGGAGGACGAGGCGGAGGTAGCGGCGGCCAGCCGCGGCCGGTCTCGGCTCGTTCACCGTCCGACGGCCCGCGGGCGCAGGTTGGCCACGATCATCGCCACGACGGTGACGAGGTAGATCTGTCCGATCAGCGCTTCCGACACGGCCAGCATGCGCCCGACGTCGGTGAGCGGGGACAGGTCGCCGTAGCCGGTGGTCGAGAGCGTCACGTAGCTGAAGTAGAGGAAGTCGGAGAGCGTGGGCTCGGGCTCGTTCGCGAAATACGGCCCCTCCTCGATCGCGGACACGGCGCTGCCGAACTGCGCGAATGCCATCCCGACGAGCAGGTAGATCGCGAGGACGCCCGACAGCGTGCGCACGGTGACCGCCCTGTCGGCGCGTACGTCGCGCACGAGCCCGGCTCCGATCACGGCCGGGGCGAACAGGATCAGGGCGGCGTTGACGAGCGCGGCCGGAGCCCTCGACAGGTCGCCCGTGACGACAAGCACCACGAGGGCGGCGACCGCGACGACCACGGTCGCGGCCGCGACGACGTGCACGTACCGGCGCCGTGCGCGGGCCGCCCACACCGCGGTGGCCAGCGTCGCCGCGCCGAGCCCGATGCCGACAAAGCGGGACCAGTCCGCTTCGGGAGCGGCGACCTGAAACGACGCCGAGGCGAGGACCAGGACCAGCACGAGGCCGTAGCCGTGCTGCCGGCTGAGGGGGCGCCGGTCGCTCACGTGGGTCTTTTCGGTGCGGCCGTGGTCAAACCTCCGCCGGCATCACCCGCCGCGGGTGATGCCCGATCACCCACGCGGGCGCCAGGCTCCCGCGTGTGGCCTGCCTATTCGCGCTCCTGAGCGGCCTCTTCCCCCGCATCGGGCTGCTGATCCTCTGGATCTTCACCAACGAGGTGGACCAGGCCTATGACACGTTCATCCTCCCGCTGCTCGGCCTGATCTTCCTGCCGCTCACGACGCTCGTCTACGCGCTGCTGTGGGCGCCGGTCGGCGGCGTCGACGGCATCGAGTGGTTCTGGGTAGTGCTCGCGTTCCTGTTCGACATCGGCGCGCTACGGCTGGGCGCGCGCCACGCGGCGGCCGCCGTCCGGCTAGTCGCTGCTTCGGGACCTCGCGCCTGCGCCGAGCGCGC
>JBKGUS010000224.1:0-14521 GCA_046462295.1 Thermoleophilaceae bacterium
TAACGGAGACCGGCGGCTATGTGGCTCCTACCCCGGCGCCGCCGGTCTCCTCGCCGCCGCCCTCCGAGCCGGCGCCCGCCCAGCCTGCGCCGCCCAGCGATCCGCCGCCAGCCCCCAGGGAGGTGCCCGAGGCGGCCGCCCCGACGCCGGATCCCGCGCCCATTCCGGCCGTTCCGACTCCGGATCCCGCACCCGCTGGCGGGTACGGCCCTAGCCAAGGCCCCTGATGGGGGCCGCGACTGCAGGCGGCTACCGAGTCGAGCGCGTGCTCTCGACCCGGCTCGGCGTCCACACGGTCGTCCAAGCGATCGGACCGGACGGCGGCCGTGTGGCGATCACGCTGCTCGATCCCGCCGTCGCGGACGACCCGAACCTCAGGCGTCACGTGCTTCGCCTCGCCCGCACTCGGGCATCGATACGCCATCCCAACGTGCTCCCGCTGGTCGGTCCTCACGAGGTGGAGGACCGCATCGGACTCGTGAGCACGCTGGCCGGGCCGTTCACTCTCGCAGACCGGCTGGCCCGGGGGCCGCTCAAGCCGGCGGAGGCGGTCTCGATCCTGTGCCAGGTGGCGAGCGCGTTCGAGACCGCAGCGGCGAACGGCCTCGTCCACCGCGATCTCGCCCCGAGGTCGATCGTCTTCGGCGACGAGGACTCGGACCAGGTCTTCCTCGGCGACTTCGGCATCACGATGCCGCCGCTTCCGGGCTGCGAGCTAGTCGACGCGGCCGAGGGGATCGACTACTGCTCGCCGGAGGAGGTGCGCGGCGAAGCGCTCGAGCCCGAGAGCAACGTGTACTCGCTGGCCTGCCTGCTCGTCGAGTGCCTGACGGGCGCTCCACCGTACTCCTACGACAGGCCGCTGCTGACGCTGCACGCCCACGTGGTGGAGCCGCCGCCGCGTGTGTCGGAGCGCTGGCCGGAGCTGCCGGCGGCGCTCGACGAGGTGATCGCCCGCGCGATGGCGAAGGACCCGCGCGAGCGGTACCGGTCGCCCGGGTGGCTCATGCGCGCGGCTGCCGAGGCGTTGGGGGTGGAGGCGACGGTCCCGGTGCTCGTCACGCCCCGGCCGCCCGAGGACGCTCGCGCCGCCGCGCGGCCACGCGCGGTTGCGCGGCCGCGCCGGAGGCGGACGCGCTTGGGGATCGCGGTGGTGGCCCCGGCCGTTGTCCTGTGCGGCCTCGGGCTGGGGCTGGTGGACTGGTCGGCCCCGCCGGAGCCGTCGCCTCGGGCGAGCCCGGCTCCAGCGGGCCCGGTCGAGCCCGCGCCGGCGGCCACCGAACAGGTGAGTGCCATCCGCGAATCCGTCGAGCGGCTCGGAGCGCGCAGAATCGCCCTGCGGCGGAGGCTCAGCGAGGCACGCCGGCCGGCCGGCCAGGCGGCGGCGGCCGGCGCCTTGGCGGACGCCTACGGGCGGGCGCACAAGGCGCTCGCGAAGCCGACTGCGGCGGTGCCCGAGGCGGCGACGATTCGCGCCGCGCTCGGCGCGACGGAGACCGCCTACCGGCGGCTCGCGAGGACGGCCCGCGAGCGCGACCGTGCAGCATGGCGGTCCGCCGTGCGCGAGACCCGGCGCCGCGAAGGCCAGCTCGAGCGCGCGCTGCGCTAGCCGCGCTCGCGCCGCCCGATCCAGCTCGCGGTCGCCTCCACGAACCGGCTCGCGTCCGCCACCGCGCCGCGGGCCTCCTCGAGCGGTGCGTCCGCCAGGCCGTGCTCGATGTCGTTGCGGTCCTCGTACAGCCGCCGCAGCACGCGCGCCGTCTCGTGGTCGATGCCGTTCTCGCCGACCACGTGGCGCCCGAACGCCGAGATCACCCCCGAGCTGGTGGCCGGCACCTCGCCCAGCACCGCCAGCGCCGCCGACGCGGCGTGGAAGCCCGCCAGGTACGCGTGCGAGACCGCCTGCGCCGGGAAGCCCGCCTCCAGCAGCGCCTCGGCCGCCTTCAGCTCCTGACGGCCGCGCACGAGCGGGAGCTCGGCCGTCCCGCTCACGGGATCGGAACCCCCTCCGTCGCCGCCCGCGCCAGCAGCGGCGTGCCCCCGCGCACGAGGTCGTCCTCGGTCACCGGTGCGCAGATCACCACTGTGTCGTTCCGCATCGAGTGGCGCCACATCACGCGGTCCATCCGTCGCCGCTCCTCCCAGCGGTTCGCGACGTCGTCCAGCACCACGAGCAGCTCGAGCTCGGACTCGGGGTGGGCGTCCCCGCGGGCCCAGGCTCCGATCATGAGCACGCCGCGCAGGCGGTCCCGGTAGAGGCGCCGCAGGTCGCGCCTCACCCGGCCGGCGACCCCGTGGGCGTCGAGCAGTCCCGGCAGGGCGTCGACCGCCGGCTCCACACGTCCGGCGATCGCCCGCTCGGCCTCGGCGGGATCGATCAGCTCCCGCTCCGCGAGCCAGTGGATGGCGCGGCGCTCCCCCCGCGCGTCGTGGAACGCGAACCAGGCCTGGCGCAGGTCGGGGTAGTCGAGCAGCGCGTCCTTGAACCGGCGGAACGCGCCGCGGCCGGCGATGGCGCGCTCGAGCAGGTCGCGCGTGCGCGGCTCCCGCACCCGGGCGGCGAAGTCCTCCATGTCCCGGTAGCCGACCACCGAAGGCAGGGGATCCACTCGGATCAGCCCGGCGTCGGTGTCCAAGGGTTTGCCGAGATCGCCGGCGAAGCGGGGCTCCAGTGTGCCCGTGGCAGGGTCGAACCACCACGTGTGTTCGTCGGAGTGATCCTCGAGGGCCAGCGCGAGGTCTGCGAGATCCACTTGCTCTACGGCAAGCACGGGCGCGATCGTATCCGCACGAAAACGGGCCCGCCGAGAGCGGGCCCGTTTGCATACCTGTTGGCGCGGAACGCCTACGCGGCGTAGGCCGGGCGCGGCGGGGCATACCGCTCCGCGTGGCCGCGCTTGCGCGCGATCGCCGCGAGCGGCGCCATGGTGGCGCGCTGGACCCATGCGGGCGGGAAGGCTCCCTGGACCTCGTCGCCGAACTCCCGGACGAACAGGGCCAGGTCGAGCGGCTTGGGCATGCCGTTGCTCAGCGTGCGGCCCTCCTGGGCCAGGGCGACGGCGGTCTCGAACAGGCGCTCCATCTGGAGGGCCGGTCGGACCTGCACCCGCACGTGGGCGACCTCGTCGCCGCCGTTCGAGAACTTGTGCGACACGCCTGCGGGGACGGTGACCACGTCACCGGCCTCGGCGATCACGGTCTTGAGGCCCATCTTGAACTTCATCGTCCCGCTCAGGACCTCGAAGCGCTCCTCCTGCTTCGGGTGCACGTGCATGCCGGGCACCTTCCCGTCAGGGGCGAGCTCGAGGTCGATCTCGAGCAGCTCGCCGTTCGTGTCAGCCGCGGTCTTCCGGAAGGTGATGCGCTCGCCGGAGATCGGGTTGTCGAGAGTCTGTCCTGCGTATGCCATGTCCGCTCCTAAGTCGTCGTTCCGTTCGGTGCGTTCATGGTCCGCGAGCAGGCCCGTCCTGTCGTCAGCCTCAGCGACGATTCGCTGCCCTCTTCCAGGACGATCTCGTGCCCTCTCTGAGGACGACGACGGGGTCCTCCTCGAGGAGGACTCAGGCGACTAGGTGAAAGCGCGCGCCGACGCGGTCATAGACGGCGATCGCCCGCCGGTCGCATGTGACGAGCTCACGACCAGCCTCCCGAGCCGTGGCGCCGATGAGCGCGTCATAGGTCTTGCCGCCGGCCACCCCCGCGGCGGCCAACCGGGTCACGAGAGATCTCCGCTGCACAGCGGGCAGCACGATCCGGGGGCCCGGAAACCTTCTTCGCAGGTACTCGGCCGCAATGGAGGGGTCAGCGCGAAACGGCGCAGGCAGGCGCGTGAGCACCGAGTAGGCCTCGAGCTCAGCGTGCGCCACGAGGTCGGTCACGCCACGCAGCGCCGCTCTGGCGGGCCCGTGCTGTGGATGCCAGGGCGAGAACGCCGCGACGATTACGCTGGCGTCGGGGGTCACCGCCGAGTCTGGTCGAGCGTCGCGCGCACGACCTCCGGCGTGAGCTCAGGCATCTCCCCCTCTGCGTCGGCGACGAGGTCACCGTCCCGCTCGACGAGGCGCATCGGCGTGGCAGGGATGTCGACCTCGAGGCCCCCGTCCACCGCCCGCAGCTCGAGCTCCTGGCCCGCAGTGAGTCCCAGCTCGTCCCGCAGCGCCTTTGGGACCACGATCCGCCCCGCACCGTCGATGGTAGTGCGCATGCCAGAAATCTACCATTGTCCTCGGTCGGCGAGCGGCATGCAGGCGTGGGCCCGCGTGGCGCTCGGGTCGGCCGAGAAGCCGACCTCGAGGTCGCCGAACGTGCGGGTGAGGACTTCCATGGCCTCTTCCGATCCGAGCAGCGCTCCGCTCAGGAGGCCTGGCGGGACCCGCAGAGCGCTGGCCGCCGGCTCGCTCGACGGCTCGGTCTCGAGCGCGGAGGCGTCGCGGGCCGCCTGGCGGTCCGAGCCGACCACGAAGTGGTCCCCGATCATCCCGAACACCACTCGGTCCGGGCCGGGGAAGACCTCCTCGCCGGTGTCCGACTCGCGCAGCCCGCTGACCTCGTAGAGCTGCTCCTCCGGTCCGCCTCCTCCGAGCGGCCGCACGCCGACCTGCACGAGCATGAGCCCCGGAGTGAGCGGCGCGTCCGGTGCCAGCATGAGCAGTCCCAGCATCCCCTCGCCGCTGAGCCCGCGCAGGGCCCGCAGGATCCGGGGCAGCCGCGGTGCGAGCTTGGGCAGCAGCTCACGCATCCGCTCGGGATCCCGCACGCAGGAGCGTGCCGAGAAGCGGCCGGCGGTGCCGAGCGCGTCCGCGCCCTCAGGCCCGAAGACGCTCACGCTCGGGCAGTCGAACTGGCGCAGTACCTCCTCCTCGAAGCGGATGCCGAGCTCGCGCTCGGTCTCCTCCACGGCCGCGACGAAGTCGGAGTCCGCGAACAGGCTGCGCGCCACGCTCGCGGCGAAGGTGGTGATCCGGCTCTGGTCGAGCGATCCCCCGGCGATCGCGTCCTGCACGACGGGCAGCTCCACCTCGCCCGCCGGCCCGAGGGGCAGCTGTTCTTCGGTCAGCTGCGCGGCGGTGGTCACCACCTGGCCCCTCGCGGTCACGGCGTCCTCGCTCACGTCGAGCGCGAAGTCGATGCGCTCGAGGGCCGACAGGTACGGCACCTCGGCGCGGGCGCGCTCCACGTCCTCGCCGTCGAAGAACGCGCGTCCGATGTCCGGAGTGGCGGTGGCCAGGAGCAGCGGATCGGGGATGCCGGCGCCCTGCTCGGCGGCGTCCAGGAGCTCCGGCGCGAAGCCGCGGCCGGCCTCGGCGCGCTCGAGCATGGCGTTGCGGTGCTCGACCGTCTCCGCCACGACCAGCGTGTCGCCGCCGGTCACGGCCCACACGTCTGCCACCAGCACGTCCTCGTTCCCGCGCCATGGCTTCAGACGGTTTCCTTGCAGCACCTTCTCGACGACCCCCTGGAGGTCGCCCCGCTCCGTCCGGTATACGACCGACGTGAGCTCTTCGAGCGTGCTCGGGCCTGCATCAAAGTCGAGGCCGACCACGAGGTGGCCGTCGAGAATCGGGCGCACGTCGTCCTCGAAGGAGAGGTTCCAGCTCTTCGCATTCTCGGTCAGCGCCGCATCGGCGTCCTTCGGCACGTTGCCCCGATTCTCCGGCTCGACGACGCCGCGGGCCTCGTCGAGGACACGGTCCGCGATCCCGCGCAGGCTCTCCCAGTTCTCCTCCTCGTAGCGCATGTCAACCGCAACGACGAGCGCGGACTCAGGGTCCAGATAGCCGAGCTGCTCCTCGACGGCCTCGGCGACTGAGCCGCTCCCGCCATCGCCATCCTCCGACCCACACGCGGCGGCGATGAGCGAAGCCACCGAGAGGAGGGCGAGCAGGCGCCTCACGGAGCCGAAGGTAGCGCCGCTCGTACAATCCGCCGCACTCGTGCTTGGCAACGAGGAACGACGGGCGCGGCGCACGGAGATCGTCTCGCGCCTCTACAACGAGGGCTGGGCCCACGGGGACTTCGACGTCGTCTCCGAGTTGCTCGCCCCCCGCATCGTGTGGACGGCCATCGAGGGCGCTCCGGATGCCGGCACCTACATCGGCCTCGAGAGCGTGCGCCGCTACATGCAGGACTGGCTCGACGACTTCGAGTTCCACGAGGGGAGCCTCTCCGTGGAGGAGTCGGTAGAGGTCGGAGACCGGCTCGTCTGCGTCCAGCACGTGTCCGCGACAGGCAAGGGCAGCGGGATCGAGAGCGAGATCCGCTATGCGTGCGTCTACGCGTTCGACGACCGCGAGCGGATCAGCGAGGTGAACGAATACGCGACCCGGGACGAGGCCATGGCGGCCGCGTCGCGGATGCCCGCCAGGGCGCCGAGAGCACGGACTTCCCGTTAGAGCGGGATGTTCCCGTGCTTGCGCTTCGGCGTGTCGACGCGCTTCGTCTGCAGCCGCTCCAGCGCGCGGATCAGCTTCGGCCGCGTCTCGTGCGGCACGATCACGTCGTCGATGTAGCCCCGCTCCGCGGCCGAGTAGGGGTTGGCGAAGCGGGCCTTGTAGTCCCCGATCAGCTTCTGCCGGCGCTCCTCCGGCGTCGGGGAGGTCTGGATGTCGCGCCGGTGGATGATGTTCACCGCGCCCTCCGGGCCCATCACCGCCACCTCCGCGGTCGGCCAGGCGAACACGAAGTCGGCCAGCATGTGCTTCGAGCTCATCACGTCGTATGCGCCGCCGTACGCCTTGCGCGTGATCACGGTCAGCTTCGGAACCGTCGCCTCGGTGAACGCGTACAGCAGCTTGGCCCCGTGGCGGATGATCCCGCCCCACTCCTGTGAGGTGCCGGGCAGGAAGCCGGGCACGTCCATGAACGTGAGCAGCGGGATGTTGAAGGCGTCGCAGAAGCGGACGAAGCGCGCGGCCTTCTCAGACGACGCGATGTCGAGCACCCCCGCCAGCTGGCTCGGCTGGTTTCCCACCACCCCCACCGGCCGCCCGTGCAGCCGCGAGAACCCGATCACGACGTTGCGCGCGAAGTGCTCCTGCACCTCGAAGAACTCGCCGTTGTCGACGATCAGGTGCACGACGTCGCGCATGTCGTATGGCTTGTTCGGGCTGTCCGGGACGATCGAGTCGAGCTCGGCCTCCTGGCGCTCCGGGTCGTCGCCCGTCTCCATGCGCGGCGGCAGCTCGAGGTTGTTCTGCGGCAGGAACGACATCAGGTAGCGCGCGTCCTCGAGGCAAGCGTCCTCGTCGTCGCAGGCGAAGTGGGCCACGCCCGACTTCGAGTTGTGCGTCATCGCCCCGCCGAGCTCCTCGAACTCCACCTCCTCGCCCGTGACCGTCTTGATCACGTCGGGACCCGTGATGAACATGTGCGACGTCTCCTTGACCATGAAGATGAAGTCGGTCATGGCCGGGGAGTAGACGGCGCCGCCAGCGCACGGGCCCATGACCAGCGAGATCTGCGGGATCACGCCCGAGCACTGCACGTTGCGCACGAACACGTCGCCGTACGCGCCGAGCGACACCACGCCCTCCTGGATGCGGGCTCCGCCCGAGTCGTTGATGCCGATCACGGGGCAGCCGATCCGGGCGGCCAGGTCCATCACCTTCACCATCTTCTCGCCCATCACCTCGCCGAGCGAGCCGCCGAAGACGGTGAAGTCCTGCGAGAAGACGCACACCGTCCGTCCGTCGATCGTGCCGTGCCCGGTCACCACGGCGTCGCCCCAGGGCCGGTTGTCGAGCATGTCGAAGTCCGGGGTGCGGTGACGCACGAAGGTGTCGAGCTCCTCGAACGAGCCCGGGTCGAGGAGCTTCTCGATCCGCTCGCGCGCGGTCAGCTTGCCCTTGGCGTGCTGCTTCTCCTCCGCCTGCGGGTTCGTGTGGATCGCCTGCTCGCGGAGCTCCTGGAGCTGCTCCAGCTTCTCCTCGTAGGTCTCGGGGGACTTGCGCCGCATGGGGCGGCCAGACTACTGCGTGCCCCAGGTCTCGCGCAGCACGCGGCGCCAGTTGCCGAGCGCGATCCGCTCGAGCTCAGGCTCCTCGAAGCCGAAGGCGGTGAGCGCCTCGAACAGGGCCGGCAGCTTCGCGGCCTTGTCGAGCTCGTGCGGCATGGTGGCGCCGTCGAAGTCCGAGCCGAGCGCCACGGCCTCCGGGCCCGCAAGCTCCGCCACGTGGGCCGCGTGGGCGGCGATCGCCGAGAGCGGCGTGTCCGGGTCGTCGGCGCCGTCCTCGCGCGCGAACGCCACGCAGAAGTTGATCCCCACCACGCCGCCCGACTCGCCGACGGCGCGCAGCTGGTCGTCGGTCAGGTTGCGAGGGGAGGGGCACAGCGCGTGGGCGTTCGAGTGCGAGGCCACGAGCGGCGCGTCGCTCAGCTCGGCGACGTCCCAGAAGCCGCGCTCGTTCAGGTGGGCGAGGTCCACGAGGATGCGGAGCTCGTTGCAGGCCTGCACGAGGGCGCGGCCGGCGTCGCTCAGCCCTGGGCCCTGGTCGGGCGAGCCGGGGAAGCCGAACGGGACGCCGTGGGCGAAGTCGTTGGGACGGCTCCAGGTCAGGCCGAGCGAGCGGAGGCCCGAGTCGTGGAACCCCGCCAGCCGCTCGAGGTCCGGGCCGATCGCCTCGGCGCCCTCGAAGTGGAGCACCGCCGCCACGGCGCCGTCGTCGAGGCAGGCATCGAGGGTCGCCGCGTCGCGCACCACGCGCACGGCCCCGTCCGAGTCGCGCTCGATCGCGCCGAGCCGGTCGACCATCGCGAGCGTGTCGGCGATCACCTCGCGCCGGTCGGGCGGCTTGGCGTAGTCGACCGCGAACGGGTTGTCGGCGCCTCGGAACGGGCTGCACGGGAAGACGGCGAAGAGGCCTCCGGCGAGGCCACCCTCGCGTGCGCCGGGAAGGTCCAGGTGCCCGTCGCCGCCCGCGAGGAACTCCTCGTTGCCGCCGCCCGCGTGCTGCAGGCGCGACAGCACGTCGTTGTGGCCGTCGAAAGCCCTCACGGCTCGTAGTAGGGGAGCGCGCCCCCGGCGCGGCGGCGCACCGCGTCGGACAGCTCCTGCACGACGTCGGGATATGTCTCCGCGACGTTCTCGAGCTCGCCTGGATCGCTCTCCAGGTCGTACAGCTGCGGCGACTCGAGCCGATTGTCCGACATGTAGGCCCAGCGCTCGTCGCGCAGGAAGTGGTTGTTCGAGTAGCCGCCGTAGGCGAAGGGGCGCTCGGGGGGCTCCGCTCCGTCGAAGAAGCCGCTCAGGTCGACGCCGTGGATGCCCGGCGGCGGCCGCACGGCGGCCATGCGCAGCAGCGTGCGCGCCAAGTCGTGGGTGGAGGCGTAGTAGGGGCTGCTCTCGCCTGCCCTGCGGCGCTCCGGGTCGATCAGGACGAGCGGCACCTGGATCAGCTCGGGGTGGAGCGCGGACGAGATCTTGCCTGTCCAGCCGCGCTCGCCGAGCTGGAAGCCGTGGTCGCCGGCCAGTGCGATGACCGTATCGCGCTCCACGCCGTGGTCGTGGAGCCGCTCGATCAGGGCGCCTAGCCAGCGGTCCGTCAACGACACCTCGGCCGCGTACAGGGCCCGCATGCGGTCGAGTACAGGCCCGGCTTCCTCGTCGATCAGCCAGTTATCGACGCGCGCATAGCGGGGCATGGCGGGCTCCGGCCCGTCGTCGGCGGGGTGCCCGTTCAGCTCGAGGTAGGCGGCCGGCGGGGTCCAGGGCTCGTGCGGGTGGAAGCTGTCGACGACGAGCGCGAAGGGCTGGCGCTTGACGGCCCAGTCGAGCGCCTTGATGCCTGACCCGAACACGCGGGCCGCGAACGACTCGTTCTCGTCATGCGAGTAGTTCGAGTTGGCGATGTAGCGGGTCACGCGGTCGACCGTGCCGCTGTCGCGCGTGGCCGGGTGCAGCCAGTGTGCGAGGAGCTCCGGCGGCACGCCGTGGCTTCGGCCGCCGATCTGGCCGCCGCGCCGGAGGAACATGTCGAAGCTGCGGCGCAGGGGCTCGTAGGGATAGGAGAAGCCGAGGAAGGGGTTGTCGGTCACGTACGCGGTCCACCAGCCGGCTCGGCGGAGAGCGCTTGTGAACGTGTGCGACGGGTCGCCGATCGACGACCAGCCGGGCTTGGCGAGGAGGCCGCGCTCGTCCTCCCAGTCGCGGAAGGGGAACATCCGGCGGCCGGTGAGGATCCCGTTGCGGACCGGCACCGTCGGCATCGCCTCTGGGAAGGCGCGGTCGAAACGCAGCCCCTCGCTCAGCAGGGCGGCGATGGCGGGCGTCTTGGCTGCCGGGCCGTAGGCGTGGTCCACGCGCAGCGTGTCGATCACGACCACCAGCACGTTGGGGCCGTGGCCGCGGGAACCCTTCGAGGCGAGCGTCCCGACCCCGGCCGTGGCCGCCGCCCCGGCGCCGGCGATGAGCAACTGGCGGCGAGTTGGCACGGCGGGAGATTCTGGCGTACGGCTAGACGTCGTAGTAGGGGAAGGGGCCTCCGGAGCGGTTGCGCACGATGCCGTAGAGCTCGCGGAGGAGCTGCCGGTGCTCGCGCGCGACGTTCTCGTACTCGCCCGGGTCCTTCTTCAGGTCGTAGAGCTGGAAGTGCGACGGGCGGTTGTCCGCCGACATCGCCCAGCGGTCCGTGCGGATGAAGAAGGAGTTCGAGTAGCCGCCGAAGGCGTAGGGGCGCTTCGGCAGCTTCCGGCCGCGCAGCGGTCGCGACAGGTCGACGCCCTCCATGCGCTTCGGCACGGGCACGCCGGCCATCGACAGGATCGTGGGAGCGATGTCGTGAGTCGACGCGAACCAGTCGCTCGAGCGCGCCTTCCTACCCCGGCGCGGGTCCACGACGATGAGCGGCACCCGGATGAGGGCGGGGTGGAGCGCCACCGAGATCTTGCCGGTCCAGCCGTGCTCGCCGAGCAGGATGCCGTGGTCGGCGACCAGGACGATGACGGTGTCGTCGGCGCGGCCGAGCTGGTGGAGCTTGTCCATCAGGACCCCGAGCCAGCGGTCGGTCATCGTGATCTCCGCCGAATAGAGGTCGCGGAGGCGACGCAGAACGGGGCCGCGCTCGCCGCGCGCAAGCCAGTTGCTCGTGCGCGAGTAGCGCGGCATGGCGGGCTCGGGCCCGCGCCAGTCGGGGTCGCCGTACATGCGCACGTACTTCGGCGGGGGAGTCCAGGGTTCGTGTGGCTGGTAGGTGTCGACCATGAGCGCGAACGGACGGTTGCGGTTGGCCTCCTCGAGCGCAGCGGTGGCGTTCGTGAAGACCCTGGCGGCGAACGAGCGCTCCTCGTTGTCCCAGTAGCGGCTGTTTGCCATGTACAGGCCGACGCGCTCGGTCTTGGCGCCGCGGATGGAGGGGTGGAGCCAGTGGCGCAGGACCTTTGGCGGGACGCTCGACACCGGACGGTTGCCGCCGAGCTGGCCGCCCGTCTTGACGAAGCGGTGGACGCTGCCGCGGAGCGGCGCATAGGGGGGCGCGTAGCCGAGGAAGGGGTTGTCCGTGACGTAGGCGGTCCACCAGCCGGCGCGCCGGAGGAGCGCCGGGAGCGCGTTGGGGACGTCGCTGAGGGGCGACCAGCCCGGCTGGCCGATGAGCCCGTCCCTGTCGCGCCAGCCGCGGAAGGGGAAGACACGGCGGCCGCTGAGGATCGAGTTGCGGGCCGGGACGGTGGGCATCGCCTCGGGGAAGGCCCGGGTGAAGCGGATGCCGTCGGCGGCGATGGCGTCGATGTTGGGGGTCTTGGTGCGGCTGCCGTAGATGCCGACGAAGTCGGTGCGAAGCGAGTCGATCACCACCAGCAGGATGTTGGGACGATCGGCCTGGGCTAGGGCGCCGGCCTGGCCGAACGCGACGCCGGCAGCGGTGGCGGCGGAGGTTTGGATGAAGCGACGGCGAGTGGTTCCCGAGGGCATCGGGAGCCATCATCGCTGCCGGAGCGGCGGCGCGGCAACGGTGGGCCGGAGCGGCGCGTGGAGCTAGCGGCGGCGAGAGATCCGGAAGACGGGGTGAAGCGGGGCGATCCGGCGCATGTCCTCGTCCGGTGCGTCGGCGCCCACGCCCTGGAAGAACGCGCCGACCTCCCAGGCCCACTTCTTCAGGTACGCGCGGAGAAGCGGCACCTTCTCCTCGTCCGCAAGCTCGGTCGCGGTGAACTCCTCGGTTCTACGACCCTTTCGCAAGCGCCCCTCACGGCTCACGCGCAGGTTGCGCACCCAGTGCATCTCGCCGCGGGCCGCCACGATGTAACGCTCGCCCTCGAACTCGAGTGGATTGACGGGCGTCCCGCGCCATTCGCCGCTCTTCCTCCCGCGGACCTCGAGGACGCGCGAGCCAACGAGGCTGACGCCGATGCGGGTCAGGCCGGCGACGATCGGGTTGAAGACGTGATTCGTGAACCACCCTGCGCGCTCGTAGTGGGTCGCCATCGCTCACATTGTGAGCAAAGGCGGGTCAGCCGCGTGAGAACGGCCGATGGTGCGCGGAACCGAGGGCGTCGAGCGCGCCATCGAGAATGGCCTGGGCACGCTCGCGATCGAGGCGATCCTCGTCAGCGGCGGCCTCTTCGGCGGGCGACGCGTCTAGCTGAAGCGGCTCGTCAGCCGCGGCCGGAACAGGCAGCACGGCAGGCTCCTCGACCTCGACCGGCTCCTCCGCGAGCGGCGGCTCCTCGACCATGGGCGGCTCCTCCGCCACGGGCGGCTTCTCCGCCATGGGCGGCTTCTCCGCCATGGGCGGCTCCTCCGCGACCGGTGGCTCCGCCACCACCGGCGCCTCACCGACGGCCCCTGCAGGAGCCGGGACCGGGGGAGCAGCAACCTGGGTCGACGTCCGCTGCCGGAACAGCCACGCAAGGAACCCTCGCTTGCGGCGCGGCTTCGCTCCGATCGGCTCTACCGGTTCGGGCGGCGGCGGCTCCACCACAGGCGGCGCTTCCGCCACCGGCTCCTCGGCTACTGGTTCCTCGCCCACCGGCTCCTCGATGGCCTCGACCTCCACCTCCTCCTCAGCCGCCGTCTCCGGCGGTGGGGACGCCTCCAGAGTCACGTCCTCGACCACCGGCTCATCGACCACCGCCCCCTCCAGCTGCGCCGTCAGCGTCACCTTCGTACCCCAACCCGAAGGCTCGATCGACACGGTTCCGCTTGCCCCCTCGCCCTCCCAGGCGACCGTGTGCTCGGGTTCCAGCTTGGTGATCTTGATCTCGCCGAACGCGCCCAGGTGCCTCGCCAGCCGTTCCACCTCGCTCAGCTCGCTCCAGAGCTCGGGCGGGGACTTGACGAGTGTTCGCTTCGCAGTGAGGTCGGGCATCGCCTCCCGGTTCGCCCGTCCCGGATCGACTCCTTCCGCCCGTGCGAGCCCTTGCAGGCCCACGCTCCGGATATCGTGACCACCCCGCACCCATGACCGCTCATCCGCTCCAAGCCGTGGTGGAGCTGGCGCCCGACCCCATGCTGGTCGTGGATGCCACCAACCGCATCGCTGCGCTGAACGAGCGCGCCGCCCACCTCTTCGGCATCGCGGCCGAAGACCTCGTGGGAGAGCGGGTCGACGCGATCCTCGCGCTGCCGGATCACTCCGGCACCCCCGTCGAGTGCACCGCCCGCGCCACCACCGGCGACGACATCCCCGTCGAGGCCACACTCGGCCCCGCACCAGACGGCCACACCGCCATCGCCCTCCGCGACCTCCGCGGCCGCAAGCGCGACGAGGCCGCGCTCCGCGAGGCCGGCCAGCGCTTCCAGCGCGTCTTCGCCGACGGCCCGGTCGCCATGGCCCTCGTCGGCGACGATCACCGCTTCGCCGAGGTGAACGAGGCCTTCTGCCGCCTCACCGGCTACGACGCCGCCGAGCTGACCAAGCTCAGCTTCACGGACATCACCCACCCCGCCGATCGCGCCATGGACCTCCGCCTCGCGCGCGACGTCTTCGGCGGCGAGATCGAGGGCTACACGCTCGACAAGCGCTACATCCGCAAGGACGGCGAGGTCATCTGGATCTCCCTCACGGTCTCGGTGATCCGCGACGACCAGGGTCGGCCGCTGAACGGCATGGGCCTCGTCCAGGACATCACAGAGCGCCGCCATGCCCTCGAGCGCGCCCGCACCGAGCTCGACCGCCTCGCCCGCGACCGCGACCGCATCCTCGAGCTCGCCGGCGAAGGCATCTACCACGCCGACGAGCGCGGCCGCATCACCTTCGCCAACCCCGCAGCCGCCGACCTGCTCGGCTGGCCCCAGGACGAGCTGATCGGCAAGCCCGCCCACGAGCTCCTCCACCACACCCGCGCCGACGGAACGCCCTACCGGCGCGAGGGCTGCCCCATCCACGGGCCGGAGGCGGCACACAAGCCGGTCGAGAGCGCCATCGACGACGTCTTCTGGCGCCACGACGGCACGAGCTTCCCGGTCCACTGGCGCAGCACCCCGGTGCCGGGCCCGGGCGGAGCCGTGGTCGTCTTCTCCGACCTGAGCGGGCGCGTGAGCATGGAGCGCGCCGTTCACGCCGCCGGCGAGCGCGCCGCCCGCGAG
>JBKGUS010000225.1:0-4419 GCA_046462295.1 Thermoleophilaceae bacterium
TCGACCCGGTGGGGCGTCGGATCGTGCGCGACCTGCTGCTCGAGCTGAAGCGGCGCGGCGTGGCGGTGCTCCTGAACTCGCACCTGCTGAGCGAGGTGGAACGGGTCTGCGACCGCGTTGCGATCCTCGTGGCGGGGCGGATCGTGGCGCAGGGGGCTCCGGGCGACCTCGCGCAGGCCCGCGGCGTGGAGATCGACGTCGACGGCGGCACTCGGACGTTCCCCGAGGCCGTGCGCGACGAGGTGCCCGAGCTCGTTGCCGGGCTGGTGGCGGCGGGCGAGCGGGTCTACGGCGTGCGCGTGCTGTCCTCGACGCTCGAGGACACCTACCTGGAGGCGGTGGCGGGGTCGTGACTGGAGCGCTGACCATCGCCGCCTATGCGCTGCGGGAGTCGACCCGCCGGCGCGTGTTCGTGGTTGTTCTCCTGCTGACCGCGGCCTTCCTCGGGCTGTACGGGGTAGGTACCGAGGCGGCGTTCGACTCGGTCGGTGAGGTGGGAGAGGGCACCGGGATCGACGACCGGGTGCTGACGGGCTCCACGCTGCTCGGCCTGGCGATGTTCACCACGCTGTTCCTCGGTTGCGTGCTCGCCGTGTTCCTCACGCTGGGCGCGGTGCGCGGCGACGCGGAGCGGGGGCTGCTGCAGCCGCTCGTGGTGCGGCCGGTGGGACGCACCGAGCTGCTCGCGGGGCGCTTCCTGGCCGCAGCGGGCGTGTGCGCCGTGTACGTGGCGGCCGTCTACGCGGCGGCGATGCTGATCACCGCCGCCGCCGGCGGCTGGTGGCCCGACGAGCCGGTCGGCCCGGGCCTTGGGCTGGTCGCGGGCGTGGTGCTGATCGCGGCGCTCGGGCTGCTCGGCTCGATCTTCCTGTCGGCCACGGCCAACGGAATCGCGGTGTTCATGGCGTTCGGGGCGGGCCTGGCCGCCGGCCTGCTGGGCCAGATCGGAGACGCGCTCAGCGTCGAGACGCTCGAGACCGTCGCCGAGGTGGCGTCGTGGCTGCTGCCGTTCGAGGCGCTCTACCAGGCTGGCCTGAACGCGCTGACCGAGGACGCGCGGGGCGCGACCGGCGTGATCGTCCGCCTCGGCCCGTTCGGCGGCGCGCAGGAGGGTGGGCCGCTGCTCTGGCTGTGGAGCGCTGCGTACCTCGCGTTCGTGGGCCTCGCCGCGCGGTTCGGCTTCGCGCGGCGCGACCTGTAGGACCCGCCGCGGGCCCATCTATCCTCGCCAGGGTGAGCGCACCGGTCGCCACCGAGGCCCTGTTGGAGGGGCTGAACGAGCCGCAGCGAGAGGCCGTGCTGCACGGCGAAGGGCCGCTGCTGATCCTCGCCGGGGCCGGGTCCGGGAAGACGCGGGTGCTGACGCACCGGATCGCGCACCTGGTCGGGACCGGGCAGGCGGCGGCAGGCGAGATCCTCGCAATCACCTTCACCAACAAGGCGGCGCAGGAGATGCGCGAGCGGGTGGAGGGCCTCGTCGGGGGCCGGGCGAGGGCGATGTGGGTGATGACGTTCCACTCGGCGTGCGCGCGGATGCTGCGGGCGGACGCGGAGAAGCTCGGCTACACGCGCGGCTTCACGATCTACGACGAGCAGGACTCGCTGCGGCTCGTCAAGAACTGCATCGAGGAGCTCGACATCGACCCGAAGCGGTTCGCGCCGCGAGGGGTCCGGAACCAGATCTCGGAGGCGAAGAATGCGCTGCTTGACGCGGAGGCCTACCGGCTGAAGGTGGGAAGCTTCTTCGAGCAGACGGCGGCCGACGTCTACGACCTGTACGAGCCCCGCCTGCACGCGGCGAACGCGATGGACTTCGACGACCTGCTGTTCCGCTGCGTGAACCTGTTCGAGCTCTTCCCCGAGGTGCGCGACCGCTACCGCCGCTCGTTCAGGCACGTGCTGGTGGACGAGTACCAGGACACGAACCGCGCCCAGTACCGCTGGCTGCAGCTCTTGTGCGAGGAGCACAGGAACCTGTGCGTGGTGGGGGACGATGACCAGTGTCTGGTCGCCGGCACGCCGGTGACGATGGCGGACGGCTCGACGAAGCCGATCGAGGAGATCCGCGAAGGCGACCTTGTCCTGTCGAGCTACGGCAGCGGCGACATGCGGCCCGCCCGGGTGACCCGAACGCACCGGACGCGCGCCAGCGAGGGGATCGCGATCACTACGAAGTCCGGCCGGCGGGTCGTCAGCACGCCCGAGCACGTGCACTTCGCGGGGTACCGCCGCGAGCACGCGCCCCGCCTGCGCCGCAACGTCACCGTCACCCTCTGCGGCAACCGGCGCGGCCGCACCCCCATGCACCAGGTTGCGGTCGGTGGACGCGACCCGGCTGTCAAGGCGGCCCTGGAGTCGTTCGGCCTCTCGGTCCGGCCGGCGAAGGGTGACCGCGGAAGCTGGCGCTACGAGTCCTGCTTCAAGAGCTACGCGCAGGCGATGGAGGTCGTCGACCGCATCCACACCGCCACCCCGGTCACGGTTCGCCAGACGGCGCGGCTGATGGGGAAGTCACTTCCGTTCATGCCGGCGGCCTCGGTGCGGCCGGGGATGGTCATGTTCGGGGACGACGCGAGCTACGACGTCGTGGAGACCGTCGAGCGCGTGGACATGGACGTGCCGGTCTACGACCTCGACGTCGAGCACACCCACAACTTCATCGCCGGCGGGCTCCTCACCCACAACTCGATCTACGCCTTCCGCGGCGCCGACATTCGCAACGTGCTCGAGTTCGAGGACCATTTCCCGGACGCCCACGTCATCAAGCTCGAGCAGAACTACCGCTCCACCCAGACGATCCTCTCCGCCGCCAACGGGGTCATCGCCAACAACCGCTCGCGCAAGGAGAAGACGCTCTGGTCCGATCTCGGCGAGGGGGATCCGGTTCACGTCCGCGAGCTCGACGACGAGCATGCCGAGGCTCGCTTCGTGGTGTCCGAGGTCGAGCGGCTCGTCGACGAGGGCGGCTCGCGCGACGACATCGCCGTCTTCTACCGGACCCACGCCCAGAGCCGCGTGCTCGAGGACATGCTCGTGCGCTACGGCGTCCCGTACCAGGTCCTCGGCGGGCCGCGCTTCTACGACCGCGCCGAGATCAAGGACGCCCTCGCCTACCTCACGCTGCTCGTGAACCAGGCCGACGCCGTCGCCTTCGGCCGCATCGTGAACTCTCCCCGGCGCGGCATCGGACAGACGACGCAGGGTCGGATCGCGGGATACGCGAACACCGTCGGCGAGTCGATTTGGGACGTGGCGAGCGCCCCCGAGCGGGTCCCGGGGCTCGGCGCCGCCGCCGTCAAGGCCGTCGGCCGCTTCATGTCGGTCATGGAGCGGCTGCGCGAGCGCTACGAGGGCGGCGCGCCCGTGGGCGACCTGCTCGCCGAGACGCTCGAGGAGACCGGCTACGTCGAGGCGCTCGAGGCGGAGCGGACCGTCGAGTCGCAGGTCCGGGTCGAGAACCTCGAGGAGCTGGTGGGCGTGGCCCGCGAGTACGACGCGCGGGAGGAGGAGCCCTCGGTCGAGGCGTTCCTCCAGCAGGTCGCGCTCGTGTCCGAACAGGACAAGCTCCAGGACGAGCAGGGCCTCGTCACCCTCATGACGCTCCACAACGCCAAGGGCCTCGAGTTCGGCACGGTCTTCCTGATCGGGCTCGAGGACGGGGTGTTCCCGCACTCGCGCTCGATCGAGTCGGGCGACCTCGAGGAGGAGCGCCGGCTCGCGTACGTCGGGATGACCCGCGCCAAGCGCGAGCTGTACCTCACCTTCGCCCGCACCCGCGCGCTGTTCGGCAGCCGCGACTGGAACATGCGCAGCCGGTTCGTCGACGAGGTTCCGATCGAGCTCACCGACCGGGAGCCCGATGCCCCGACGGGGCCGGCGGCCGCGTCGACGTGGGGCGGCGGAGCGCCCGGCGCACCCGAGCCGCGCGCGCCGGGTGCCACGTTCGCGCTCGGCGAGGACGTGGTGCACGCCAACTTCGGCGAGGGCGTCGTGGTCGGTGTCGAGCCCGGCGGGCTCGTGGTGGTGCGCTTCGCGGGCGACGGCAGCGAGCGCAAGCTGATGGCGGACTACGCGCCGCTCAAGCGCCGCTGAGCTGCGGGCCGAGTAGGCTGCCCGGCCCATGAGCGCGCGGATCATCGACGGGAAGGCGGTCGCGGCGCGGATCCGCGCCCAGGTGGCGGGCGAGATCGACGGCATGGACGTGACGCCCGGGCTGGCCACGGTGCTGGTCGGCGACGACCCGGCGTCCGCGGTCTACGTGCGCATGAAGCGGGAGGACTCGGCCGAGGTCGGCATCGAGTCGTTCCACCACGAGCCGGGCGGCGACGTCGCGCCCGAGGACCTCGCCGAGCTGATCCGCTCCCTGAACGCCGACGAGCGCGTGGACGGCATCCTGCTCCAGCTTCCGCTGCCCGACCA
>JBKGUS010000226.1:0-4985 GCA_046462295.1 Thermoleophilaceae bacterium
GTAGTCGATCTTGGGGGCTTCGGCGATCTCGGCCTGCGCGAGGAGCGGTGCGGACAGATTGCCACCGGCCTGCGCCAGCGCGAGAAGGTCGATCACCGCTCGGCCACCTCCTGCCCCACGCTTCGCGCCTGCTCGATGGCGGCGGTCGTGGCCCCCTCAGTCCGCTCCACGACGAAGTGTGGGTACAACCCGAGCGCGACCACCACCGCCATCAGCGGCGCGACCGCGGCCAGATTGAGGCCGTCGATCTCGCGCGACTGCACCGCCGGAGCGACCCGGTTGTGCATCGTCCGCTGGTACACCCGGATCATGTAGGCCGCCGCCAGCACCACGCCGACGCTTGCCACGAGGCCGTAGACGAACTTGTCCTCGAACGCGCCGAACAGGATCAGGATCTCGCCGACGAAGTTCGGCGAGCCCGGCATAGCGAGCGTCGCGAACGTGAGGATCAGGAACATCGCCGCGAGCACGGGCGCCCGGAACGCGATGCCGCCCAGCTCGACGAGCGACTCGCGACCTCCGGCGCGCGCGGCGATGACGCCGATGACGAGGAACAGCCCGACCACGACGATGCCGTGGTTCAGCATCTGGAAGACGGCTCCCTGGGCGCCCTTGTCCTCCAGGGCGAAGATGCCAAGCACGATGAAGCCGAGCTGCGCGATCGAGGAGTAGGCGACCACGAGCCGCACGTTGTCCTGCGAGAAGGCGAGCACCGACCCGTACAGGATCGAGAAGACCGCCATCACGATGAAGAGCTCCTGCCAGTGCTGCGAGCCCTCGGGCATGACCGGAAGGACGATTCGCAGGAATCCGTACACCCCGACCTTCGAAAGCACGGCGGACAGCAGCGCGATCGTCACGATCGGCGACGCCCGGTACGTCTCGGGCACCCAGCCGTGCAGCGGGAACAGCGGCGCCTTCACGAAGAAGGCCAGCGCGAACAGCAGCACGATCCAGTGCTGGGTTCCCTCGCTCACGCTGCGCTGCTCGAGCTGGGCGAGCGAGAACGAGATCTCGCCGCCGTCGGGCGTCGAGAGCACGCCCAGCGCGACCGCGCCCGCCAGCATCAGGAGCGAGCCGGCAAGCGTGTAGATCATGAACTTGGTCGTGGCGCGCACCCGCTCGCCCGTGCCCCAGCCGCCGATCATGAAGTAGAACGGCACGAGCATCAGGTCGAAGAAGACGATGAAGAGCGCCAGGTCCTGGGCCATGAAGGCGCCCAGCACCGCGGTCTCGCCCAGCGCCAGGTTGAAGAAGAAGAGCTTCGGCCGGTCGTGCTCGCGGAACGCGGCCACCAGCGTGCACGGCACCCAGGCGACGGCGGTGAGCACGACCATGAACAGGTTGAGGCCGTCGATCCCGAGCTGGTAGCGGATACCGAGCTCGGCGATCCACTCGTCGTCCGTCACGTACTGCAGCCCGCCTCCGGACTCGAAGTCGGCCAGCATCGTGATCGCGTAGGCGAGCACCGCGACGGTGCCGGCGAGCACCGCCCAGCGCGCCATGCCGCGCGGGAGGAAGGCGCCGAGGAGGCCGGTCGCCAGCGGGAGGAACAGGACGATCGAGAGGTGGATCGTCATGAGCTGGCGAGGAGGAAGTAGAGGGCCAGGGCGGCCACGCCGAGCAGCAGGAGCAGCGCGTAGGCGCGCAGGTAGCCGGTCTGGATGGCGCGGGCGAACGACGTGCCGGCGCGCACGATGCCGGTGGCACCGCCGACGATGAACCCCTGGACGAAGTCCGTCTCGATCACACGGCGGCCGAACGAGCCGGCGCCGTTGAAGGGGCGGACGAACAGCGCGTCATAGAGCTCGTCGAAGTACCACTTGTGGGCGAGGAAGTCGTGGACGGCGCTGAAGCGGTCGCGCAGGCGCAGCGTCACGCCGCGGCGGCGCAGGTACATGGTCCACGCGACGGCGATGGCCGCGATCGAGATCAGCCCGCCGGCCACCAGCCCGAGGAGCTCGGCGCCCTCGGTCGGGGCGGTGTCATGGAAGCGGGAGTCCTCGAAGGTCGGTTCGAGGAAGTGCTCGAGCGTGTCCGTGACCCCGGGCACGGCGACGATGCCTCCCACCACCGCCAGAAGCGCCAGCGGCCCCATCGCCGCCTTCATCGGCCACGACCGCTCGGCCACGTGGTGCTCCGGGCCGGGGAAGCCCACGTCGGTGTCCTCCGGCTCGCCGGTCATCGGGTTCATGGGCTCCCCGTGGGCCACGTGTCCGCCCTCGAGCTCCCGCGCCTCCGGCACGGGGTCGCCGAAGAAGACGCGGAACACCATGCGGAACGCGTAGAACGCGGTGAGCCCCGCCGCCAGGTAGCCGGCGATCGCGAGCGCCCAGAACCAGCCGCCGCGCTCGATCGTGAAGGCGAGGATCTCGTCCTTCGAGAAGAAGCCCGACATCAGCGGGAACCCGGCCAGGGCGAGCGCGCCGACCGTGAACGTGATGAACGTGAACGGCATCGTCTTGCGGAAGCCGCCCATCCGGTCGAGGTCCTGCACGCCTGCCATCGCGCCGATCACCGAGCCGGCGCCCATGAAGAGGAGGGCCTTGAAGAACGCGTGCGTCATCAGGTGGAAGAGGCCCGCGCCGTAGGCCGCCACCGACACGCCCAGCACCATGTAGCCGATCTGCGAGATCGTCGAGTAGGCGATCACTCGCTTGAGGTCGGTCACCACGAGCGCCACCGTGGCCGCGAACACGAGAGTCGCGGTCCCGATGATCGCGCTGATGTCCGCGGCGGTCGGCGCGAGCTCGAAGAGCGGGTGCATGCGCGCGATCAGGTAGACGCCAGCGGTGACCATGGTCGCGGCGTGGATCAGCGCCGACACCGGCGTGGGGCCCTCCATGGCGTCGGGCAGCCAGGTGTGGAGCGGGAGCTGGGCGGACTTGGCGAAGGCGCCGACGAGGATCAGGAGGCAGGCCGCCACCAGCGTGCCGTCGTTGCGCGAGAACGCCTCCTCCGCGCCACCGAACACGCCGGCGTAGTCGAGCGCGCCGGTCTCGCTCAGGAGGAGAAACGCGGCGATCACGAGGCCGACGTCGCCGATCACGTTCATCACGAACGCCTTGATTCCGGCGTACGTGGCGGTGGTGCGGCGGTACCAGTAGGAGATCAGCAGGTAGGACGCCGCGCCGACGAAGGCCCAGCCGACGATCAGCAGCACGAAGTTCGCCGCCAGGACCAGCAGCAGCATCGAGAAGACGAAGTAGTTCAGGTAGGCGAAGTAGCGTGCGTAGCCGCGATCGCCGCCCATGTAGGCGACCGAGTAGACGTGGATCAGGAACGACACGCCGCTCACGACGAGGCACATGAACACCGAGAGCGGGTCGACCAGGATCGACATGTCGGCGGTGAAGTCCCCGGTGGCGGCGTAGGTCCAGGCGGAGTCCACGTGCGCCTCGGCGTCGACCTCGTTCAGCATCCCGAGTGAGGCGAGGAAGGACCCGAGGATGGCCGCGCTCGCAATCCAGCCGGGCAGCGGTCCCGGCAGCACGCGCCAGCCGAGCGACACGATCAGCATCCCGGCGACCGGGAACGCGAGGACCAGCCAGCCGTAGCCGGTTGCGCTCACCCCCGCAGCTCCGACATCTCGTCGACGTCGATCGGGAGCCGCTGCCGGTACATCGCCACGATGATCCCGAGCCCGATCACGACCTCACAGGCCGCGACCACCATCACGATCAGCGCGAACACCTGGCCCGCCTCGCCGCCGTGCATGCGCGCGAATGCGATCAGCGCGAGGTTGCCGCCGTTCAGCATCAGCTCGAGGCAGAGCAGCACCACGAGCGGGTTGCGCCGGCTCATGACGCCGGCGGCGCCGATGACGAAGATGAAGGCGGAGAGGACGAGGTACCAGGTGATGTCCATGGTTAGGCGGCCTCGGCGTCCTCCAGCCCGCGCCGCCGCCGCGCGAGGACCACCGCGCCCACAGCCGCCATGAGCAGTAGGAAGGAGGCGGCCTCGAACGGGACGAGGAACCTCGTCAGCAGCAGCTGGCCGATGGCCTCGGGCGAGCCGAAGCCGGGACCGACGTCGGCGCCGGTCGTGTCGAGAGCGTCAAGCCCGCTCGCGACGAAGGCGATGCTGAGCTCGATCCCGACGGCGGCCGCGAACAGGGGCCCGAAAACGCCGAGCGCTCCGCCCTCCGGCCGGAGCGGCTCGTCCGACCCGCCGATGTACGCGACGACGAAGACGTAGAGCACCATCACGGCGCCTGCGTAGACCACGACCTGGCCGGCCGCCACGAACTCGGCGTGCAGCAGCAGGAACAGCACCGCCAGCGCCACGAGGTGCGCGACCAGCGCGAGCACCGAGTAGAAGGGGTTGCGCAGGATCACCACGCCGAGCGCGCCGGCCAGGGCGCCGAACGCGGCCAGGAAGAAGATGACCTGCTCGAACCACATCGCTACTCGCCCTCGCGCCGGAGCGGCGTGTGCTCGGGCGGGTCTGCGAGCAGCATCTCCTTCGTGAAGATCAGGTCGCTGCGGTGGTAGTCGGCCAGCTCGTAGTCGTTGCCCATCGTGATCGCGTCGAATGGGCAGGCAACCTCGCAGTAGCCGCAGAAGATGCAGCGGGTCATGTTGATCTCGTAGACGGCGGCGTAGCGCTCGCCGGCGGAGACCTGGTTATCCGGTTCGTTCTCGGCGGCGACCACGCGGATGCACTCGGCCGGGCAGGCGGCGGCGCACAGCGAGCAGCCGACGCACTTCTCGAGCCCGGAATCCTCGAACCTCTGGAGCTTGTGCCGGCCGCGAAAGCGCGGGTAGACGGGGGTCTTCTCCTCCGGGTACTCGATCGTGACGGGGCCCTCCAGGATGCGGGCGAAGGTGGTCTTGAGCCCGCGCAGGGTCTCCCCGAAGACCCGGTACGCGCCGGCGACGCCGCCGGGGTCCGGGCCGCGCTGCACTGCGATCACGTCGTCGAGGGGCTTCGAGCTCACTTCGGCATCACCTCACAGCACCAGCACCACCGCGGTGACCAGGACG
>JBKGUS010000227.1:0-4671 GCA_046462295.1 Thermoleophilaceae bacterium
CCGGGCGGCCGCTACCAGCCCCAGGGCCTCGCCGCGCGCGTCCGGGAGGCGCGCCGCCTGCGCGGCACCCGCGCGGTGGCCGGCGACTTCGCCCGCTTCGGCGGGCGCCTGCTCGCCGGGCTGGCGCGCACGCGCACCGGATCGCACGGGTCCTTCGAGTTCGACGGCGAGTCCTACACCTACCTGTTCCACCTCTACAAGCAGAGCTGGCTGAGGGAGCGAGCCGTCGAGGTGCCGGTCGTGCAGCGGATCGTGGACCGGCGGCCGGGCGCGCGCGTGCTCGAAGCCGGGAACGTGCTTTCGCACTACCGCCCCCAGGCTCACCTGGTGGTCGACAAGTACGAGCAGGCCGAGGGGGTGGTGAACCGGGACATCCTCGACCTGGGCGAGCTCGGGAGCTTCGACCTGATCGTGGCGATCTCGACGCTCGAGCACGTCGGCTGGGACGAGCATCCGCGGCGGCCCGAGCGCGCTCTCGAGGCGCTGCGGGAGCTCGGCTCGCGGGTGCGGCCGGGCGGCCGGCTCGTGATCACCCATCCGGTCGGCTACAACCCGGCCTTCGACGAGGCGCTGCGCGGCGGGGCCGTGCCGTTCTCGCGCGCCGGGGCGCTGCGGCGCGTGGGCGGCGGGACGCGCTGGCGCCAGGTGCCCGTCGAGGAGGCGTGGGAGGCGCCCTACGACTTCCTGCTCTACTCGGCGCGGGCCGTGGTGATCGCGGAGTTCCGCGGCGACGCGGCGGCTCAGTAGGGCCAGTCGTCCTCGTCCGGCAGCCCGAGCCGCCGGGCGACGGGCCGCATGCGGGCCACGAGCGCGACCTTGATCAGGCAGTTGCGGACGAACCAGGGGATCCCGCCGAGCTGCGCGGCGGGGTTGCGCAGCCGGGCGGCTCCGCCGAGCTGCTCGCGCCGGTACTCCGCCAGCGAGCGGCTGCGGCCGACGTAGCGCCATTCGGGCGAGAGGAAGAGCAGTCGCAGCTGGGCCAGCATGACCCCGACGGCGTTGTAGGCGTCGTGAACGAGCATCGTCCCGCCCGGCGCCACGCGCGCGCCCCAGCGTTCCATGTCGGCCCGGGCAGGCCCGTAGCGGTGCGCGCCGTCCACGTACAGCAGCGCGAGCTCACCCTCCACCTCATCGAGTGCGTCCTGCGACATCCGGCGCACATGGCGCACGGCGCCGTCCACGCCGGCGCGGCGCAGGTTGGCGTGGAAGGCCTCGTGATCGGCCTCTCCCAGTGCGGCGTCGGGGCTGATCTGCTGCGGGCCCCGGTCGCCGCCGCCGTGCGGGTCGATGGCCACCACCTCGACGTCCGGCGCGGCGGCCTGCCGGAGGACGATCGTGGAGCGACCGCGGAACGAGCCGATCTCGACGATCCGCCCCGGCCCGCGCACCCGGGCCGCCGCGCCCGCGAGGCGGTCGGCCTGGTCGTCGCTCAGCCAGCCCTCGACGTCAGGGGGCGCGGCTATTGCCTTCCCGCCATCCGGCGCCGGGCCTCCGGGGCGCCCGCGCCATTGCTCGCGTGCGCGTCCGGCGCGGGCGCAGCGTCGGGCGCCAGCCCGCCGGTGCGCCGCAGGACCTCAAGGAAGGTGGCCGCCGAGCGGTCCCAGCTGAAGGTGCGGGCGCGGCGCTCGGCCGTCTCGCCGAGGCGCTCGCGCAGCGCGTGGTCCTCCGCGACCTCGCGGGCGCGCGTGACGAGCTCGCGGTCGTCCCTGGCGAGGAAGCCCGTCTCCCCGTCGACGACCGACTCGGTCAGCCCGCCCACCGCGAGCGCCACGCTCGGCGTGCCGCACAGCGCCGCCTCCATCACGGTCAGCGACCAGCCCTCGGAGGCCGACGCGGTCAGGTTCACCCAGGCGCGGCCGTACAGCTCGGCCTTCCTGGGGTTGTCGACGTAGCCGTGCATCACGACGCGGTCGTGGAGCCCGCGGCGCTCGATCTCGGCCTCGAGGTCGGGGCGGTGGTCCCCATCGCCGACCACGTCGAGCGTCAATCCGGGCACCGCCTCGACCACGTCGAAGAGACGCTCGATCCGCTTGTAGGCCTTGAGCCGGCCCACGAAGATCGCGCGCGGCTCCGGCGAGCGCTCCCCGGGCGCGAAGCCCTCGGGATCGACGCCCAGGTACTCGACCGTGATGTTCTCGCGCGGGATGCCCTCGCGGACGAGGTCCTCGCGGGCAGCGCCCGAGATCGTCAGGAACGGGGTGCGGCGGTAGAACAGGCGCAGCGGCAGCCGCTCGAGGACCCAGAACAGGAGGTTGCCGACGCGCGGGAACTCCTCGAGGAAGAGTTCGCGGTGGACGTGGTGGATCATCGCCACGCGCGGCTTCCGCAGCCACAGCGGCGTGAGGAAGGTGATGCCGTTGATCACCTCGAGCACCACGTCGGCGTCGCGCCCGACGCCGCGTAGCACCGCGAGCATGGCGCGCGGGAAGACCGTGGAGCGGGTGCCCATGCGGTGTACGACCAAGCGGTCGCCGAAGCGCTCCACCCGCTCGCAGCCCGGGTACTCGCCCGCCACCACGGTCACGCGGTTGCCGGCGGCGACCCAGCGGCTCACCTGGGCCCAGATGTTGGCGCCGTTGCCGCCCGTGTCGTTGTGCTTCCAGTCCCGGTCGGCAAGCACGAGGATGTGCAGCGGCTGTCCGTGCTCGGGCGAGCTCATCCGGCGCGAGACGGTAGCGAACCCGCCGGGCGCCGCTGGCGCTCGCTGCGCGCGCCCCGTATCGTGCCCGCGACATGAAGGCCAGCCTGTGGCTCTTCCTGCCGACCTACAACGAGGCCGGCAACCTCGAGGGCATCGTCCGAGCGACGGCGCCCCAGCTCGAGCGTGCCGCGCCGGGCGACTGGGGCCTGCTCGTCGTGGACGACGCGTCGCCCGACGGCACGGGCGCCGTGGCGGACCGGCTCGCGCAGGAGAGCGAGCGCGTCGAGGTGCTCCATCGGCCTGGCAAGGAGGGGCTCGGCAAGGCCTACCTGGCCGGCTTCGCCCACGCCCTCGAGCACGGCGCCGAGCTCGTCGTCGTGATGGACGCGGACTTCTCCCACGACCCCGAGCACCTGCCGGCGCTGCTCGCGGCCGCTGCTGACAGCGACCTGGTGCTCGGATCGCGCTACGTCGACGGCGGGGCGATCGCCGACTGGCCACGGCTTCGGCGCCTCCTGAGCAGGTTCGGATCCGTCTATGCCCGGGCGGTTCTCGGCGTCGGAGTGCACGACCTCACGAGCGGCTTCCGTTGCGTACGCCGCGGCGTGCTCGAGACCGTCGAGCCGTCCACGCTGCGGGCCCAGGGCTACGTCTTCAACATCGAGCTGACCTACCGGGCGCTGCTCGCCGGCTTCAGGGTCACGGAGGTCCCGATCTGCTTCCGCGACCGCACCGAGGGCGATAGCAAGATGTCGCTGCCGATCGCCTTCGAGGCGCTCATGCTGGTCCCGAAGCTGCGCAGCCTGAGGCGGCCCGTGGCCGAGCAGCAGGAGGAGGCGGAGGCGCGGCCGGGGCGCCGCATCCGCTGGCGCTCCCCACGCTGGCCGCGCCGGCCGGGCGGCCTCTTGGGCTCGGCAGGGGCCGAGGCCGCGGGCGACCGGACCGACGCCTAGGCGGGCCCGGAGCGTCCCGGCCGCCAGGCCGGGCGGCGCGGAAGCGCGGGCCGGCGCGGAATGCGGGGCCATGTCTCGAGCCGCTCGACCGGCCCGTCGCGGAGCGCCTCCTCGACCTCGCGGGGGAACCGCTCCCGGAAGACCGACGCGTCGAAGCGCTTGGCGTTCTCGACGCAGGCCTCCGGGTCGACGGCGGCGGTGTCGAAGCCGGCGACCGCGTCGGCCAGCTGCGCCGGGCCGCCGTTCCAGAGGCAGCCGGTCACCTCGTCGACGACGTTCTCGAGGAGGCCCCCGGCGGCGCGTGCGATCACGGGCCGGCCGGCAGCCTGCGCCTCGACGGCCGCAATGCCGAACTCCTCGGGACCGGTCACGACGAGCGCCCGGCAGCCCGAGAGGAGGCGGGCCGCCTCGGCATCGCTGACCCGGCCCGCGAAACGCACGTTCGGCCCCGCGATGCGATCGAGCCGGCGGCGCGCCGGGCCGTCGCCCGCGATGACGAGCGGCTTGCCGAGCTGGTTGAAGGCCCTGACCGCCACCTCGATCTGCTTGTGCGAGACGAGCTCCGAGAGGACGAGGTAGTAGTCGCCGACTGGGCCCCGCCGGAAGCGCTCGGTGGCTACGGGCGGGTAGACGATGCGCGAGTCGCGGCTGAAGTAGCTGCGGATCCTGCCCTGCGTGGTCCGGGAGTTGGTGATGTAGCGGTCCACGCGCTGCGCGGCGATCCAGTCCCACTCGCGCCAGCGCCTGAACAGCCCGCGCAGGAGCGCGCGCGAGATCGGGTCCGACCGCTCGGCGAGCGTGCGGTGGCGCTCGTTCCACGCATAGCGGAACGGGTTGTGGCAGTAGCAGACGTGGACCGTCTCCTCCTCGCAGAGGACGGCGTGGGCCCAGGCGCTCGAGCTCGACACGACGAGGTCGTAGCCGGATAGGTCGAACGACTCGATCGCCGCCGGGTAGAGCGGCAGGAGCGCGCGGAAGGTGCGGCTCGTGGGACGCGCGCGCTGGAGGAACGAGGTGTGGATGTTCCTTCCGGCGAAGAGCCCCTCGGTCCCCTCCTCGTCGTAGACGGGGGTGAAG
>JBKGUS010000228.1:0-7134 GCA_046462295.1 Thermoleophilaceae bacterium
CGCACCAACGCCGCCGCCGGCCGAGCCACGCGAAGCGCAGCCTCCATCCGAGCCCGCCGCTCCGGCCGAGCCGTCGCGCCCCTCCGAGCCCGCTCCCGCAGGTGACGGCGCGCCCGCGGCCCGTCCGGCCTCGCGCGGCACGTCCACGGCAGGCGACGGGGCATCCACGCGGCGATCCAAGTCCAAGTCGAAGCGCCAGCGGGCGAGGAAGAAGCACGGTCGTCGATGAGCCTCGTCGTCTGGATCATGATGGGCATCGCCGTGTGGCACTTCACGGTGTTCGTTCCCGACCGCTTCTGGGGCGGCATCGTCGGCGCGTTCTTGGCTGCGTTCGTCTCGTCCGCGGTGTTCGGCTTCATCGTCAACGGCGCCACGGTCCCGGGCACGAGCGACACCGACCTCGTCCAGGCCCTGATCGCCATCCCCGGCGCCGCCATCGGGCTCGCCATCTCCTACTGGTACGGCGCCCGCGTGGACCGCGAGCACGGCATCGACCACGGCTTCACCCGCGCCGGCTCCCACTGATGGAGCCCGTGACGGCAAGCGTCACGGTCGACACCCCACCCGAGCGGGCCTTCGAGCTGTTCACCGATGGGCTCGGCGCCTGGTGGACCACGGAGTTCTCGTGGTCGCAGGACAAGCTCGAGGAGATCGGCATCGAGCCGCACGAGGACGGCTTCGCGTACGAGCGCGGACCGCGCGGCTTCACGATCCACTGGGGCCGAGTGACGGCATGGGATCCGCCCGCGCGCCTCGTCCTCCTGGGGCAGATCGCCGGCGACCGGTCTCCGCAGCCCGACCCCGAGAGGTCCAGTGAAGTGGAGGTCCGGTTCGCCGAACAGGACAGCGGCACGCGCGTTGACGTGGAGCACCGCCAGTGGGAGCGCCACGGCGACGGTGCTCAGAAGTATCGCGACGGCTTCGAGGAGGCCGGCGCGTGGCCCTACGCTCTCGAGCGCTTCGCCGCCGCGGCGGCCGGTTAGGCGTGGCGCGAGGGGACGTCGAGTTCCTACAGCAGGAGGTCGCCGAGATCGCGGAGGGGGCGACACGGTGGTCGTGGTGCTGTCGCTTTCGGCGCGCGGAGGCCCTAGCGGCCGCCGGGGTCGCGGGCGACTGACGCGGCGTTCGGCTCCCAGAGCTGGATGTGGTTGCCCTCCGGGTCCTTGAGCTCGGCGAAGCAGCTCTTCTCACGCGGGCCAAAGAAGTCGGTCGTTTCGGACAATGGCGGAGAAGACGCACTCGCCGCGGTCCTGGAACCAGCCTGGCGATCCTCCCACAGGGGCGGCTTCGGCCGTTCCGTCCGCCTGCCCTCACAGGATGGGCCGGATGCAGTCGAGGCCGACCAGGTGGGTTTGCGAGCCCTATGACGTGGGGCTCGCCGAGCGGCTTGCTGCCGGGCTGGGGATGTCGCGGCCGGTCGGAGCCGTCCTGGCGCGGCGCGGGTTCGCCGATGTCGACGACGCGCGGCGCTTCCTCGCGGCGGAGGAGCGGCACGATCCGCTGACCCTGCCGGGTGTGCCGCAGGCGTCCGAGCTGATCCTCGGCCACGTGCGCCGCGGGTCGCGGATTGCCGTGTTCGGCGACTACGACGTCGACGGGGTCTGCTCCACCGCCATCCTCGTTCGCGCCCTGCGGGCGCTCGGCGGCGACCCGCGCTGGGAGCTGCCCAGCCGCTTCGACGAGGGCTACGGCCTGTCGACCGCTGCGGTGGAGCGGCTTGCCGCGCGCGGGGTCGATCTGCTCGTGACGGTCGACTGCGGGATCACGGCGGTCGAGCAGGTGGAGGCGGCGAAGGCGGCGGGCGTCGACGTCGTGGTGACCGATCACCACAGGCCCGGGGAGGTGCTGCCGGACTGCGGGGTGGTGCACCCGGCGCTGGGGGCCTACGGCTGCCCCGAGCTCTGTGCATCCGGCGTCGCCCTCAAGCTCTCCGAGGCGCTTCACGCCGCCGCCGGCGGCGATCCGCGCGCGGCCGACGAGGACCTCGATCTCGCCGCGCTCGCCACAGTCTGCGACCTCGTCCCGCTTCGCGACGAGAACCGCCGCATCGTCCGCGAGGGGCTCCTCGCCCTATCCCGAACCCGCAAGCCCGGTCTCCGCGCCCTGATGGCGGTCGGGGGCGTGGCGCCCGCCGAGCTGACGGAGCACGCGCTCGGCTTCCGGCTCGGCCCGCGCATCAACGCCGCCGGCCGCATGCGCCGCGCTGACGCCGCCCTGGAGCTCCTCCTCACCGAGGACGGCGCCCGCGCCGAGGAGGTCGCCCGCGAGCTCGACCTGCTCAACCGCGACCGACAGGAGGCCGAGACGCGCATACTGTTCGCCGCCGACGCCGCCTGCCTCCCGCAGGCGAGCCAGGCCGCCATCGTCGTGGCGGGGGAGGGCTGGCACCCGGGCGTGGTGGGCATCGTGGCGTCGCGGATGGTCGAGCGCTGGCGGCGTCCGTGCGTGGCGATCGCGCTCGAGGGCGGCGCCGGGCGTGGCTCCGGGCGCAGCATCTCGCCCTACGACCTGCACGCCGGACTCGCGACCTGCGCGCCGCACCTGACGCGCTTCGGCGGCCACCGCATGGCCGCCGGCGTGGAGCTGGACGCTGCGGAGGTGGAGCCGTTTCGCCGCGCCCTCGCCGCGCATGCCGGCGAGATGCTCACACCGGCGGACCTCATCCCGGTCGAGCGGGTGGACGCGGTGGTCCCCGGCGGCGTGCTCGGCCTCGAGCTGGCCGAGGAGCTGGAGGCGCTGCGCCCGTTCGGGATGGGCAACCCGCAACCGACCCTGCTGGTCCCGGCCGCGCGCTTCCAGCACGTGACCGGCATGGGGGAGGACGGCGAGCATGCCCGCTTCACGCTCGTCACGGCGGGCGGGGCACGGTCCCGCGGCGTGGCGTTCGGGTCGCCGCCGAAGGCGCTGGCGCCCGCGTCGGCGGACAACCACGACATCGCCCTCCGCCTGGAGCGGAACCGCTGGAACGGGATGGTGGAGCCGCGCGTGATCCTTCGCGCCCTGTGCCCGACCCAGCCAGGGGAGCTGCGCGTGCTCGGCGAAGACGGATCGTTCTGGGAGCGGGTGGAGCGCGCGCTTCGCCCCGATCGGGAACCGCGCGTCGTGGGCGTGAGGCGGACGAACTCGACGGCCGAATGGCGTGAGCCGGCCGACCGCCGCTGCGAGGGCTTCGCCGGCGTCGCCGGCGACCTCTTCACGAGCGGCGCCGCCGTGCTGGTCGCGGTCGCCGACGTGCCGCGGCGGCGGCGCGGGCTCGAGGAGATCGTCGCGGGCCTCGCGCCGGGTGGGATGGCCGTCGCGTCCTGGGCCGCGATCGCCGCCGATCCCGAGCTCGCGCGTTCGGCCGATCATCTCGTCGCGCTCGACCCTCCTCCCGGCGGCCGCGCCGACCCCCTGCTGCGCGCCGGCCCGCGGGCCCACCTCGCCTGGGGCCCGGCCGAGGCGGAGTTCGCGCTGTGCGTCTACCGCGCCGAGCTCGACCTGAGGCCCGCGCTTGCGGACGCGTACCGCGCCCTGCGCGCGCTGCCGGAAGCGGCGACTCCGGAGGACGTCGAGCGCGCCCTCGCCGGCGCCGGCCGCTACCTGCGCACCCCCGAGTCCTGCGCCCGCCTGCTCGCCGTGCTCGACGAGCTCGAGCTGGTGGAGCTCGCGCTGGAGCGCCGCGCGTGCCGGGTGCGCGAGGGGGTCCGCGCGGATCTCACCCGCTCGAGCGCCTTCCGCGCAAGCGGCGAGCGCCTGGCCGCGATCGAGCGCGCGCTCGCCGCCGAGCTGCCGCGGCGGGCACCCGCCCGAGCGGCCTGAAACGGCGGCGGGAACGAGCGGGGCCGGCTCCACCCCGAGCCGGCCCCACATCCGCCCCCTTCAGGACGTCTCTCAGGTCGTGCGCCGCGCGGCGGCGTGGAAGTCGTCGATCCACCACGACCCACCGCCGATCGCGCGGAAGCGGAAGGCGACCCAGAGCCTCGTCCTGAATCCCGTCCCTGCGCCGTCGCCTCGCATCGCACGGCCCAGCATGCCTCTGGGTGCCGGTTTGCGAAACGAACATGCGTCCAGTCCGGCCGGCAACACGCGTCCATCGGACGAACGTCCATCACGGGCCACGCCCGCCGAGCCACGGCCGGGAATCCACGCCCTCTTGACGTACGCCTCCGAGTAGCTGCGCGCGCCGTTCCCGTGCTCAGACGCACCCGCTTGGGTGCGTATGTGCCGTTTTCGGAGTTTCGAGGCACAAAGCTTGTGCAATGTGGCAAAGAAGGAGCATGGGCAGGAGAGCGACCCCTCGACGACGTGCATGGGCCGGCCTCTTGGGAACCGCGGCCATCGCGTGCATGGTCGCCGCCGCCATGCCGGCGGGCCCCGCAGTAGCCCAGGGACCGGCGGGCGGAGCGGATGCGACGGCGCCGGCCGGAGAAACCGGCGAGGTCCTCGCGCACGCGGTGCAGCCGGTGACGAAGGCCGGAGAGCCGGTGGCCACTGCGGTGGAGCCGGTCGCGAAGGCGGTGGAGCCGGTCGCGAAGGCGGTGGAGCCGGTCGCGAAGATCGGCGAGCCGGTCGCTACTGCAGTCGAGCCAGTCGCGGACGCCGCGCAGCCGGTGGCGAAGTCCGCCGAGCCGCTGGCCGCGTCGGCCGAGCCGGTGGCCCGCGCGGTGGAGCCGGTTACGCGCGCGGCGGACCAGGTGACGCGAGAGATCGAGCCGGTGGCGAACAGCCTGGCGCCGGTCGCGAAGTCGGTCGAGCCGGTGGCCAGGGCGGTCGAGCCGGCGACCCGGGCGGTCGAACCGGTGACGACGGCGGTGGAACCGCTAGCCCAGGCCATCGAGCCCGCCGCTCATCTGTCCGCCCCGGCGGTGGATCCTGCGACCGAGCTCATGGCCGCGGTCACCGGGGGCAGCGACGCGATCGCTCCTCAGCTTCTCGCGCGCGGGGGCGATGGTGCTGACGACGGCGGCACGTCGAGTGATCGCTCCGCTGTTCTAGCCGGCGGTTCCGGTGGTCTCGGCGATGGCCGGCCCCTCGGCACCGGCGGTCCGCACGTGACCGGCGGCTCGGCCAGCGCCCCGGTCCCCTCGGCCCCCATGGCCGACGTCCCCACGATCGGCGCTCCCGGCGAGCTCGGCGGCGGGCCCGGCCCTGCAGCGATCGGTCCCGGCGGCCATGGCGCGAGCAGCGGTCCTGATGCGTCCCGATATGGGACGCATCCGGACCACGTACTCGCCGCCACACCGTTGACAGCCGCATTCGCCACGTATACGCATATCGCCGGGCCGACCCCGCTCGACACGCCCGCGACCTTCGCGGGCCCGAACGGGCGCAGTGACGTTCCCGACTCGGCCGCCCCCGACCGCCGCGCTCCGGCGCCGTCAGCTGCCTCGTCCGCCGCTGCCAGCGCCGCATCCGGCTCGAGCGCCCCCGTGCTGGCGCTCGTCGCGCTTCTCCTACTCGCGGCCCCAAGCCTTTCACGCTTCCTCAGAACGGTCCCGGCATTCCTGCGGCCGGCTCCGTTCATCTGTGCGCTCGAGCGCCCTGGCTAGCCCCTAGGAGGGGATTCACCAGGGCCGGCCGGGAGCCGCATCCCGGCACGGAAGGAGCAACTCGAGCCAGAAAGGAAACCGATGAAACGGCTCACGGTTGTGGTGGCGATGATCGCTGCCATGGCTCTGGGGGTCGCCCCTGCCTCGGCGCAGGTGCCGGTGCTCGACCAAGGTCAGAGCAACAGCAGCGACATCACCCAGGGCAACAACGAGGCCACCGGCGGCGACGCCGAGGCCACCGGCGGTGACGGCGGCAGCGCCGACACCGGCAACACGCAGGTGCTCAACGGCAACACGGTGTCCGTGTCGATCGGCGGCGGGGACAGCGAGGCGACCGCCGAGGGCGGCGACACCGACGCCACTAGCGGCGATGCCTACGGCGGCGACGGCGGCAACGCCGACGCCACCGGCGGCGACGCCGACTCGTCGAACAACGCGTTCGTCGGGCAGAGCAACGAGAGCCAGGCCGGCCACGGGTCGAACGGCACGCAGGAGAACGACTCGACGGTCGAGCAGGGCGACAACGAGGCCACCGGCGGCGACGCCAAGGCCATCGGCGGTGACGGCGGCGACGCCGACACCGGAAACACCCAGATCGGGAACGGCAACGCGATCGCGATCTCGGTCGGCGGCCGCGATTCCGAGGCCGAGGCCAAGGGTGGAGACACGACCGCGAAGAGCGGTGACGCCAAGGGGGGCGACGGCGGTGACGCCGACGCCCGCGGCGGCGATGCCGACTCCTCGAACAACGCGTTCGTGAAGCAGGAGAACGAGTCGGAGGGCGGCAAGTCACACGGCGGCGGCAAGTCGTACGGCGACGATCGCTGCGGCTGCGACTCGATGAAGAAGAAGGACCAGTCGGGCTCGAAGCAGGAGAACAGCTCGACGGTCGAGCAGGGCGACAACGAGGCCACCGGCGGCGACGCCGAGGCCAAGGGCGGTGACGGCGGCGACGCCGATACCGGCAACACCCAGATCGGGAACGGCAACGCGATCGCCATCTCGATCGGCCCGGGCAGCTCCAAGGCCGAGGCCAAGGGCGGCGACACCACCGCGAAGAGCGGCGACGCCTACGGCGGCGACGGCGGCGACGCCAAGGCCAAGGGTGGTGACGGCGACGCGTCGAACAACGCGTTCGTCAAGCAGGAGAACGAGTCGGAGGGCGGGTCGAAGCACGGCTCGTACGACGACAAGGACTGCGGCTGCCACTCGAAGGGGAAGGACCACGACACGGGCTCGAAGCAGAGCAACGAGTCGAAGGTGAAGCAGGGCAACAACGAGGCCAAGGGCGGCGACGCCGAGGGCCACGGCGGTGACGGCGGCAACGCCGACACCGGCAACGTGCAAAAGGGCAACGGCAACGCGTACGCCCGCTCGGAGAGCAAGGGTGGCGACGACCAGAAGGGCGATCGCTGCTCGTGCAAGGGCAAGCACGACGACAAGGGCAAGGACGACCACAAGGGCAAGGACGACCATTACGGCAAGGGCCGTCACGACGACGACAAGTCCGAGGCCGAGGCCAAGGGTGGCGACACCTCCGCGAAGAGCGGTGACGCCTATGGCGGCGTCACCGCCGACGGCCTTGGCGTCGCCGCCGTCGCCG
>JBKGUS010000229.1:0-5956 GCA_046462295.1 Thermoleophilaceae bacterium
GGGGGCGGCGCCCACCCCGGCCCCGCCGACGGCCCGGACGCCGGCGGCCACGGCGGCGGCGTCCGCGGCGAGGCCGCGCAGCGGGTTGGCGGCGGCGATCACCGGGTGTCCGGCGTCGAGCAGCGGATCAATGACGCGATCCCAGCTCGAGGACTCGGCGAACGCGCCGTGGACGAGAACGATGGTGGGCTTCATGAGAAGCTCCTTTCGGTTAGTGGGTCAGGGCTACTTGGCTGACTGGCTGAGCCAGTCCTCGAAGCGGGTCGGGGCGATGCGTGCGTCGTCGCCGGGGGTGAGGGACCGATCGTCCAGCTCGGCGCCGAAGTAGCGGGCGTGAACGTCGGGCGTCACCTGTCGCGGGTCGTCGTTTGCGATCAGGACGCGCCGGGCGAGCTCGTGGAGGCGGAACGCCTCGGGGCCGGCCAGCTCGACCGTGTCGTTCAGCGGTGCGCCGACCGCGACATCGGCCAGAGTGCTCGCGACGTCATCGGCTGCCTCGGGCTGAACGAGGACCGGGGACAGCCGGACGGTGTTGCCGGCGGTGCTCGAATCGGCGATGCGGCCGATGAACTCGAAGAACTGCGTTGCGCGGACGATCGTGTAGGCGACGGGCCCGGCCTTCACGATTTCCTCCTGCGTGAGCTTGGCGCGGAAGTAGCCGCTCTCCGGAAGCCGGTCCGTGCCGACGACAGAGAGCGCCACGTGGTGTCCCACCCCGGCGGCCGCTTCCGCGGCGAGGAGGTTGCGAGACGACGTCTGGAAGAAGTCGAGCACGGCCGCGTCGTCCCAGGCGGGCGCGTTCGCCACGTCGACGACGACCTGGGCGCCCTCGAGCGCTTCGGCGAGCCCCTCGCCTGTGAGCGTGTTGACGCCCGTATCAGGCGACGCCGCGAGCGGCTCGTGACCGTCCTTCCGCAGCTTCTCGACGAGCTTCGACCCAATGAGGCCGGTTCCTCCGATGACAACGATCTTCATCTCATGCCTTTCGCTTGTGGGTTTCAGTAGAGGGAGAGGAGGCGGTTGGCCTCCGCAAGGGCTTCGGCGAGGGCGTGGGCTCCGAGCGCCACGCCGCCGAGCGACGCCTCCTCCGCGCTGACCACGCTCACGTGGATTTCGTGCAGGACGGGCGAGAGCGACGGCAGTGCGTTTGTCATGCAGCGAGGGTCCCTCAGGCGGGGCGCCGTCGCATCGGCCAGGTGGCCAGCCTGACTGGCCAGTTGAAGAACTGCCCGTTCTCAGTCCTGAAGCGAGGCGAGCTGTTCCTCGAAGCGAGCCATCGCGTCCCAGTGCAGCAGGGTTCCCCAGCTCACCCGGACCACGCCCAGTTCGGCCAGCTTGGCGAGCGACGGCGTCTGTGGCAGGCGTAGGACGTTCACCGGGCCGCGGACCTCCGAGGTGAAGCGGCGCAGCGCGTCCGTCTCCCACAGGGTGATCGGGTACACGCTGTCGACGCCGGCCTCGAGGTAGGCATTCGCACGCCGCAGCGCTTCGGGAACGAGCTCATCCTGGGTCCCGGGGTCGGCGCCGGCGAGGAAACCAGCCAGGAAGACGTCGACCCGGGCGTTGATGACGAGCCCGTAGCCGTCCTCCGACGCGGCCTGGCGGACAGCCCTGAGCCACTCCGCGTGCCGGTCGGGATCGCGGAGGCCGCCCGCGGTGTAGTCACTGTCCTCGAGGTTGCATCCGGCGGCCCCCATGCTCCGCAGCGCAGCCACCAGCTCGGACGGCTCCATGCCGTAGCCGGCCTCGGCGTCGACCGTCACGGGCACCTCGACGCCTCGTGCGATCCGCGCGGCCGCGGCGAGCATCTCGTCGCCCGGTGCACCCTCGTGGTCCTCATAGCCGAGCGTGGCGGCCACGCCGCCGCTGGTGGTCGCGACCACTGGAAACCCAGCCGCGACCACGGCTCTCGCCGTGGCCACGTCCCAGGCGTTTGGAAGCAGGAGGGGGGCGCCAGGGCGATGCAGCGACCGGAGCAGGTCGCACCGGCTTTGGAGGTCGCTGGTCGGTGAGCTGGTCATGTCGCGACTCTACGCCGTTGGGTGCCATCCGGCGGCCCGGGCCCTTGGGCTGGTCGTACCAGCCGGTGAGCAGCAGTCTCATAGCGTCGCTCTGACGGGATTGTCGCGGGTCGGGCGAGGGCAATCCATACACCGCCGAGAGGCAGGGGCCCCCCATATGGAGCATTGCGCGGTCGGTAGCGTTGCTGCGATATGGCGACCACCACCCTTGCGTCCGGATTCCTCGACCGGACCAGCGAGCGCGAAGTGCTCGACCGGCTCCTGGCAACCGCGCGCGAGGGTCGGAGCGCTGTCCTGGTAATCCGAGGCGAGGCGGGCATCGGAAAGACGGCGCTGCTCCGATACGCCGCTCGTCATGCCTCGGGATTCCGTGTGGCGCAGGTCACGGGCGTGGAGGCGGAGATGGAGCTGCCGTTCGCCGGGATCCATCAGCTCTGCGCGCCGCTGCTCGAGCAGCTGGACGCGCTCCCGCAGGCGCAGCAGGAGGCGCTGACTGTCGCCTTGGGACTCGCATCCGGTGACGTCCCGGACCGGTTCCTGGTCGGACTCGCCGTGCTCGGCCTGCTGTCCGCCGCGGCCGAGCAGCGGCCGCTGCTCTGTCTCGTGGAGGACGCTCAGTGGATGGACGCCGCCTCGGGACTGATCCTCGGCTTCGTGGCGCGACGGCTGCTGGCGGAACCGATGGCGATCGTGGTCACCGTCCGCGAGCCGAGTATCAGGCACGACTTCGACGGCCTGCCCGAGCTGTTGCTGCGCGGGCTGGGCGAGGAGGATGCGCGCACCCTGCTCATGAGAGCCGTCCCGGGTGGGCTCGACGAACGCGTCCGCGACCGCATCCTCGCGGAGACCCGCGGCAACCCGCTCGCTCTGCTCGATCTGCCAGGGAGCATGAACGCAGCGGAGCTGGCAGGCGGCTTCGAGCTTCCCGCCGCGGCAGACCTCCCGCGCCACCTCGAGGATCGCTACCTCCAGCGCGCCGGTGACCTGCCTGAGGCAACACAGCGACTGCTGCTGTTGGCCGCGGCCGAGTCGATGGGCGACGCGACGCTTGTCTGGCGTGCGGCTCACGGGCTCGGCATCGATAGGAGCTCGCTCTCCCCGGCAGAAGACGCGCAGCTGGTCGAGATGGGAGCCCGTGTCCGCTTCCGGCATCCACTGGTGCGATCCGCGGTGTACCGGGCGGCGGCCCTCTCTGAGCGGCGCGCTGCGCATCGGGCGTTGGCGGAGGCGACCGATGGGGACAGCGATCCCGATCGTCGCGCGTGGCATCGTGCTCACGCGGCGGTTGGCGTCGACGAGGGGGTGGCCACCGAGTTGGAGCGCTCGGCCGACCGGGCCCGGTCCCGTGGGGGCGCGGCCGCGGCTGCGGCGTTCCTGGCGCGCGCGGCCGAGCTGACACCCGATCCGGCGGATAGGGGCAGGCGTGCCCTCGCTGCCGCGCAGGCGAAGTTCGACGCGGCGGCAGCGGACGCGGCGCTCGACTTGCTGGCAACCGCCGAGCTCGCTCCGCTCGACGAGTTTCAGCGCGCGTGGCTGGAGCGGTTGCGTGCGGAGATCACGTTCGCCCGCACGCGCGGCAGCGACGCTCCGGCCCTCTTGCTCGAAGCCGCCCGGCGCCTCGAACCGCTCGACGCGGCGATGGCGCGCGAGACGCATCTGGAGGCGATGGCGGCGGCGATGTTCGCCGGGCGCCTCGGCGACGGGCCGGACGTCCGCGAGGCCGCCGAGGCCGCTCCGGTTGCGCCGGCGGCCGAGCGGCCCCGCGCGGTCGACCTGCTCCTCGACGGCCTGGCGACGAGGTTCATCGAGGGCTACTCGGCCAGTCTGCCGCCGCTTCGGACCGCGCTCGACGAGTTCCGCGACGTGGAGCGATTGACCGAACGCGACGTGCGTTGGCTGTGGCTGGCGTGTCGCCTGGCCCAGGATCTCTGGGACGACGAGCTCTGGTATGTGCTCGCGACGCGCGGGCTGCACGTCGCGAGGGAGACTGGCGCGCTCGGCGTGCTCCCGATCGCGGCCACATACCGAGCCGCCCTACACATTCATGCGGGAGAGTTCGGCGCCGCTTCGTCGCTGATCGCGGAGGCCGACGCGATCACGCACGCGACCGGCATGGCACCGCTGAAGTACGCCTCGCTGATGATGGCCGCGTGGCGCGGCAACGAGGCCGAGGCGCTCGAGCTGTTCGAGGCTGCGAGGCTCGAGGGAACGGCGAGGGGCGAGGGCATGGGGCTGCGCGTCCTGGGGTGGGCCACAGCGCTGCTCTACAACGGCTGCGGCCGCTACGGCGAGGCGCTCGAGGCCGCCCAGCGCGGTTGCGAGGAAGACGATGTCGGGCTGTTCGGGTGGTCGCTCGTGGAGCTGATCGAGGCAGGCGTTCGCTGCGGCGACACGGACGCCGCCTCCGCTGCGCTGGATCGCCTGAGCGCGCGCACGCGAGCGAGCGGCACCGATTGGGCGCTCGGCATCGAGGCCGGCTCACGCGCGCTGCTGAGCGACGGACGAGATGCGGAGCCTCTCTACCGCGAGGCGGTCGAGCGGCTCGCGCGCACCCGTGGCGTCGTCCACGTCGCCCGCGCCCGGCTCCTGTACGGCGAATGGCTGCGTCGCGAGAACCGGCGCGTCGACGCGCGTGAGCAGCTCCGAGCCGCCCACCAGATGTTCAGCGAGATCGGGGCCGAGGGTTTTGCCGAGCGCGCCCGTCACGAGCTCGCGGCGACGGGTGAGACCACGCGGAGCCGGACCGACGACGCGCGCGGCGTGCTCACACCGCAGGAGGCACAGATAGCCCGGCTCGCCAAGGACGGTCGCTCCAACCCCGAGATCGGCGCACAACTGTTCATCAGCCCCCGCACGGTGCAGTACCACCTGCGCAAGGTCTTCCTGAAGCTCGACATCACCTCGCGCAACCAGCTCAGCCGCGTGCCGGCAGGCCAGCTCAACCCCGCCTAGCGACTGGCCACTCAGGCTGGCGTCCTGGCCGATGCGAGGCCACGCCCGCCGCGGGACGCTTGCCTCATGACAAATACCCATCGCACCAGGAAGGTGGTGGAGCCATGAAGTATGGGTTCGAATGGACGCCCGGCATCGTCCTTCTGTTGGCGGTGCTCGTCCTCCCGCTCGTGCCGAGCTTCGCCCTGATCGCCGTCGTGGTCGTCGCGCTCGCCGCGGTTGCGGCCCTCGTCGCGCTCGCCGGGGCGATCCTCGCGATGCCGTATCTGCTCGTGCGCACGCTCCGTCGGCGCCTCGCAGAGCGGCACCAGTCAACGGAAGGCTCGGTACCGATCGCCACGACCATCGCACGCGCCGCCCTCGCCGCACCGACGACAGCAAGGAGATCACAGTGAATCTGTCAGCCGCACCCGCCATGGCCCTCGAGAGGGACCCCGAGACTGTCGACCAGTTGATCGCCCGCGTGCTCGGTCGAGTCCACCGGAGGATGGAGGCTCTCAACGCCCCGAGCGAGGCGCGCGCGATCCTCCACGTCGCTCACTCGTTCGCCGACGAGCTGTCCACGCTGGACCCCCAATTCGACCGCCTGCAGTTCATCAAGGACGCGACGGAGGATCCGTCATGACCTGCGAACTGTCTGCAATCGAGATCCACACTAATCTGCTGCAGCTCCAGGCGGTCGGCTGAGACCGGCGCGGCTCCGTACCCTGAGGTCATGGCCACCCAGACGCGACAGCTGCCGATCGAGTCCGCCTGCGGCAGTTGCCTCGCGCCGTCTCGCTCCACCGACGCGCCACTCGATGACGCAGCCGACAGGTACGAGCGGCTCTTCCCGGATCTGCCCCCCATCAACGGAGATGAGGAGCGGCTGCTGGGGCTGGCAGGTCCAGGCAGCATCTGCGACGGGGGTGACGCCTGCCCGGACGCCGTCGAGGTCGCGGCCGGCTGGCCCTTCTTCGGGCAGCTGATCGCCCACGACATCA
>JBKGUS010000230.1:0-2527 GCA_046462295.1 Thermoleophilaceae bacterium
GACGATCAGGAGGTAGCTGGCGACCGAGATCAGCAGCCCGTAGACGCCGAACTCACTGAGGGTCAGGGTTCGGCCGAGCAGCGTAATCACGCCGAGCATCACGAGCGTCCCGAACACCTGCGCCACCTGCTGGACGAGCGCGCCGCGCGCGACGTGGCGCTCGGCGGCGCCGGGCGTGGCCTTGCCAAGCGCCGTCTCGCTGGACCGGGACCACTGCTCCTGACCCATGGTCACGAGCCCCCCTGGGCGGCCAGACACGCGATCCGCATGGAACCATTCAGCCTGTCAGATGCCCCGCGTGACTGTCATCACCCCGGCCCACGACAGCGCCGCCACGATCGCGGCGGCAGTGCACTCGGTGCGCGAACAGACCTACGGCGACTGGGAGCACGTCGTGGCCGACGACGCCTCTCGTGACCGGACAGCCGACATACTCGACCGGCTCGCGGCCGAAGATGGGCGCCTGCGCGTGGTCAGGAGCCCCTCCAACCTCGGCCCGGCGGGCGCGAGAAACCTCGCGTTGGATCACGCCACTGGCGAACTCCTCGCCTTCCTGGACGCGGACGACAGACTGCTGCCGGGCTACCTCGAGCGGCTTGTGACGCTCTACGAGACGGCGCTCGGCGAGGGCCACCGGGTCGGAATCGTGAGCTGCGACGCCTACGTCGAGGACGTCGAGGGAAGGCTTCCGGAGACGTACTCCGATCGCCATGGTGATGCCGACGGCGCTACCCTGACCGACCTGCTGCGCTCGAACCCCATCTTCGTCGCGGCGCTCTCGCCCGCCGCGGTGGTCCGTACGGCGGGCGGCTTCTCCACCGAGTGCTGGGGGTCGGAGGACCACGATCTCTGGCTGCGGATCGTCGAGCTGGGCTACGAGGTGGTCGGAACGTCGGAGCCGCTCGTGGTCTACCGGCTCGGAGCGGGCTCGATCTCGAGCAGCGCGATCGGAATGGCGCGCACCACCCAGTCCACCTACCGGCGCGCACTCGCGCGCGGGCGGCTTAACGCCCGGCAGCGCCGGATCGCGCGATCTGCGCTGCGCACGGCCCGCGCCGAAGAGGCGTTCGAGCGGCTGATGGCCGGCCGGCGAGACGGCTTGAGGTCGCGGATCGGCCAGGCTCTGAGGGAGCTGCCCGCACTCGCGGCGGCGGCGCTCAGCCAGCCACGGCGCTTGCCGCATTGGACGCGGCTGGTCATCGGCCGGGCGCGGCGGTCCTAGCGTCACATGCGGGCCCACGTCGGCCTCAACCTGGTCTTTTTGGTGCCCGGCGAGACGGGAGGCATGGAGACCTATGCGCGCGAGCTCGTCGAGGCGCTCGTGACCGTGGCTCCCGACCTGCAGCTCACGGCGTTCGTGAACCGCGAGGCGGCCGCGGCGTGCGACGGCCCGTGGGGCGGGCTCATCCCAGCCGTGACGGTCCCGGTGCGAGCGCGCAACCGGGTCCAGTGGGTCCGCGGAGAGCAGGAGCTGGTGCCGCGGCTCGCCGCCCGCGCCGGGGTGGACCTCGTGCACAGCCTCGGCTCGACCGGACCTGGTTGGGGGCGCTTCCGCCGCGTCTCGACGATCCACGACCTCCACTACCGCACGGTCCCTGAGGCTCACTTCGGCATGCGCGCGCTCGGCATGCGTGTGCTCGTGCCGCTGTCAGCGCGGCGTGCGCACCGGGTGATCGCCGACTCGCAGACCGTGCGTGCTCAGTTGCTGACGCTGCTGCGGCTGCCGCCTGAGAAGGTCGACGTGGTGCCGCTCGGACTCGGCCGAAGCAGGCGAAGTGAGCCCTTGGCGGAGCGCGAGCTGCGACGCCGCCTCGGCGTTGGCGACGACGACCCGCTCCTGCTGAGCGTCTCGGCCAAGCGTCCGCACAAGAACCTGGCCGCGCTGATCGATGCCCTGGCCCTGCTGGCGCCCGACCGTCGCCCCGTGCTCGTGTTGCCGGGCTATCCGACTGAGCACGAAGCCGACTTGCGCCGCCGCGCAGCGACGCTCGGAGTGGACGACCGCACCCGCTTCCTGGGGTGGGTGGACGGCGCCGAACTGGAGGGTCTCTACGCGAGCGCGGTCGGTTTTGTCTTCCCCTCCCTCTCCGAGGGCTTCGGCCTGCCGGTGCTCGAGGCGATGAGCCGCGGGGTGCCGGTGGCATGCTCCGGCGTGGGGGCCGTGGCGGAGGTGGCCGGGGATGCCGCACTGCGCTTCGATCCGAGCTCCCCGCGCGCAATCGCCCACGCCCTCGAGAGGCTCCTCACCGACCAAGCGGAGGCCGAGCGCCTCCGCGTGGCGGGGCGCGCCCGCGCCGCCGGTTTCACGTGGGAGCAGACGGCGCGCGGCACGCTCGAGTCCTACCGGCGCGCCCTCAGGGCGTCGACGCCGTCTCACTAAGCTTCGCGCGTCTTCATGCGGATCCTCTACCTGACCGACACGCGCGAAATCGGTGGGGCGGAGCGCCACGTGGTCGATCTCGCCGCTGGCCTGGCCTCCGCGGGCCACGAGGTCTTCGTCCTGCGGTGCGAGCACGAAGACCTCGTG